>JAUWDL010000075.1 GCA_030608825.1 Gemmatimonadales bacterium | reverse complement strand
GCCGCCGACCACCGATCGCCGTAGCGCCGCGCGTGCTCGGCCGCCAGCGAACCCTGGAAGCCCAGCCCTACATCCATGACCGCGAGCACGAGCACGTCCCGGCCGAGCCGCCGCTTCCAGTAGTAGGTCTGCGCGCAAACCCAACCCACCGCTTCGGCGTGCTCCAGGATGTTCTGGCACACCTCCGACAACATAACGCTGAATTGAATGACGGCCGGCTTCGGGTAGTGAAGCCGGCTCTCCAGGATCAAGGCCGCCTGCTCGCGCACTCGCTCCACGACGTGGTGAACGTCCTGGTGGGAGCGGATCGGCGTGATCTCCAGGAGCGCGTCGGAACGACCGTGCGGGCGTGTCGAGCGAGCCCCCAGATCGTAGATTGTCGAAGCGTTCTGCCAGAAGTCCATCCGGTCCAGATAGCTGCGCACGTCCGATGAGTCGGGCACCTCGAGGGCCGGAGCCAACCCGGTCCGGTCGCTGCCCACCTGCCCGGCTGCAAGCAAGCCGATCAGGCCGTATGGAGACACCCATTTGACGTGGCGGGCATCGAACAGCAGACGCTCGCCCTGCTGGGCGTTCTCGAGGTCGCTGATCAGCTCCTCGAAGGTGTTCTCATCCAGAGTGTCGGGCAGTTGAATGACGCGGCTCATCTCCCCCCCGGTCGGGCCGTACGGCCGGTTCGTAGCTTCATGATGACCGCGCTCCCGGCTCAAGGGTCCGCGGCGGCCGGGCCAGCAGCGGCCCGAGCCGGGACGCACCTCGGTGCCCTGCATTGCGTGCCGCCAGCTCGTTGGCACGTTCGGCAGCAACGCGGAGGGACGCCCCACCCAGAAGCGCGGCGAAACAGGTCATCCCCCACACATCGCCGCAGCCGGTGGGATCGGGCTCCCGGACCACCCGGGGCACGGAGGCCGACCCGCTCGTGGCCGGAGCCGAGCCTGACACCGGGCCCCCGACCTCGGAGCTCAGGCCGTCGAAACCGGACTCGGCCACCCAGGCCGCGCCCCGATCTCCGAGCGTGACGAAGAGCGCCTTCGTCTCCTCGCCCACCACATCGGCGGCAAGCCGCCAGGGATCGTCCCAGGCGTGGGCGAGGAGCTTCAACTCGTCCTCATTGACCTGGACCAGATCGAAACAGCGAAGCCACTCGCGCCAGGCCTCGAGCGGTCGCGGCTCGCGCACGCCGCCCGGACCCACGCCGAGGAATATCGAGTGCAGGTCACAATAGAGCGGGCCTCGGTGGTTCTTCCTAACTTGCTGTGCGGTAGGTAAATCCAGCTCCCAACCGGAGATGAAGTTAACGTATAGAGCATCGCAGGTGCGCGCGAGCGGCTCCAGCTCCTCCCAGGTCCACCCCGGAACGCCGCCCTTCAGCGTCTCGCAGCGCCGCGCGCGATCGCCGTAGAAGATCTCGACCTCGTTGTTTGCCTCCGGCACGGTGAGCACGCCGTCCAGGGAACCGACCCGGTTGAGGCTGCGCAGATATGCGTCCGCCCGCTCTCGCAGGTTCGACCCGACCTTGACGATCGGCAGGAGCTCCCAGCCATCCGGGGCCGCCGCCTCGAAGGCCGAGAATCCGTAGCAGATCCCGCCCCATTCCTCGACGGGCTCGCTAGATACCGTGGATACCGTGGCGCGCGCGTGAATGGTATCCCAGACCATCGTGCCGAGGGCGCCGAGCCGTTTCACCTCGACCTCAGCCCGCCGGGATGACGTCGGGGCTCCGGCCTCGCCGGCCGATCAGAGACCACCGCACTTTTCCACCTTGAAGGTGGCTGCGGCGCCTACGACTCCGGCCATTCCGCCCAGCTCGCTGCTCACGATCTCGCAGCTCTCGAAGCCTTCCCGGAATGCCCTTTTTCTCACCTCTCGGCGAAGTGGCTCAAAGAGGTGCTCGCCCGCACGCGTCACGCCGCCGGAGATGACGATCATATCCGGATTCAACAGGTTGATGAGGTTGGCCAGCCCCGTCCCGAGGAACTTGGCCGTCTCCTTCATCACATCCTTCGCATACAGGTCTCCGGCGACAATCGCCTCGTAGACGGTCTCCGCCGTGATGCGCTCCAGCCTCCCTCCAACCAGCGACGGCAGGAGGCTGTCCCCTTCGGCGTCCAGGCCCTCGATCGCACGGGCAGCGATCGCCGGACCCGAGGCATAGGCCTCCAGGCAGCCGTAGTTGCCGCAGTTGCACTTCCGTCCGATCGAGTCGATGGTCATGTGCCCGATCTCTCCGGCCACATCGGAGGCTCCGTGGAAGACCTGCCCGTCGAGCACGATCCCACCTCCGATGCCCGTTCCCAGGGTCACGGCGACCAGGTTTCGCACGGCTTTTCCGGCTCCCTGCCAGTACTCGCCCAAAGCCGCGCAGTTCGCGTCGTTGTCCAGCACCGCTTCGAGCCCGGTTCCGTTCGCGATCAGGTCGCGGAGAGGGAAGTTGCGCCAACCGAGGTTCGGCGTCTCGAGCACCGTGCCCGTCCCGCGGTCGAGGGGTCCCGGCGAGCCGATGCCCAGACCGAGAAACCCGTCCTCCGGTATGGCACGCTCGTGACGCGCGTCCTTCATGGCGGCCTGGATCATCTCGATCATTCTGTCGACGACGAACTTCGCCCCCCGGTGCGGCTCGGTCGGCAAAGATCGCATGCCGAGCACCGTACCACCGTCGAAGGGCAGGACGCCCACGTTGATCGAGGTTCCGCCGAGGTCCACACCGACGATGTAGCGATCCGTCATTCGATCCTCAGAGCCGTCGCTCGAGCCCGCAGCCGACTCCGACGGGCCGTCAATCTCCGACCTGCCGCACAGCGAGAAACGCCTCCTGGGGAACTTCCACCGACCCGACCTGTTTCATGCGCCGCTTCCCGGCCTTCTGCTTCTCCAGGAGCTTACGCTTTCGCGTGATGTCCCCGCCGTAGCACTTCGCCGTCACGTGCTTCCGGTAGGGCCTGATCGTCTCCCGGGCGATCACGTCTTTTCCGATCGCGGCCTGGACGGCTACCTGATACTGCTGACGCGGGATCAGCTTCTTCAACTTCGCGGTGACTTTCCGCCCGTGGTCGTACGCCTGCTCGCGATGCACGACCACGCTGAGGGCGTCGACCGAATCTCCGTTCAACAAGATATCCAGCTTCACCAGATTCGATTCGCGAACCCCGATCGGCTCGTAGTCCAGGGAGGCGTAGCCGCGGGATACCGATTTCAACCGGTCGTAGAAATCGAGCACTATCTCCGCCAGCGGCAGCTCGTAGGTCAACTCGACCCTTCGCGAGTCCATGTAGTGCATGCTCACGTACGCCCCGCGCCGGTCGTGACAGAGGGCTTGCACACCCCCGATGTACTCGGCCGGACAGAGGATCCGGGCGCGAACGTAGGGCTCCTCGATCTTGTCGATCCGGCCGCGCTCGGGGAGTCGGCTCGGATTCTCGACCTCCTCGGACACGCCGTCCGTCGTCGTGATGCGATATCCGACGTTCGGAATCGTCGTCACGAGATCCAGATCGAACTCCCGCTCGAGGCGCTCCTGCACGATCTCCATGTGGAGGAGGCCGAGGAACCCGCACCGGAAGCCGAAGCCGAGCGCGGTGGAGGTCTCCGGCTCGTACTGCAGGCTCGCATCGTTCAACTGGAGCTTTTCGAGCGCGTCGCGCAGAACCTCGAAATCGTCCGAGTCGCTCGGATAGACCCCCGCGAACACCATCGGCTTGACCTCCTGGTATCCGGGCAGCATGTCCAGGGTGCCGCACCGGGCATCGAAGATCGTGTCGCCCACGCTCGTGTCGGCCACTCGCTTGATCTGTGCGGTGAGGTAGCCCACCTCGCCGGCGTACAGCCGCTCCACGGGACGGAAGGCGAGCTGCATGTAGCCGACCTCATCCACGTCGTATGTGGTGTCCCGCGAACCGAACCGGATGCGCATTCCCGCTCCGACGGAGCCGTCGACGACTCGGAGGAGGGGGACGGCGCCGCGGTATTTGTCGTACTGCGAGTCGAAGATGAGAGCCCGGAGGGGCGCCTCCGGGTCTCCGGAGGGCGGGGGGACGCGGCGCACGATCGCGTCCAGGAGATCGTCGATGCCCTGGCCGAGCTTCGCCGATACCGCGATCACGTCGGCCGGTGAGACGCCCAGCAGGTCGCAGACCTCGACGCCGATCGTCTCCGGATCCGCCGATGGGAGGTCGATCTTGTTGATCACCGGGATGATCTCGAGGCCCGCGTCCAGCGCCAGGTAAAGGTTGGAGAGGGTCTGCGCCTCGATGCCCTGGCTGGCATCGACGACCAGCAGGGCACCTTCGCAGGCGGTGAGACTGCGGCTCACCTCGTAGGTGAAATCCACGTGGCCCGGCGTGTCGATCAGGTTGAGCTGGTACACCTCTCCGCGGAGCTCGTAGCGCATACGGATCGCGTTCAGCTTGATCGTGATTCCGCGCTCGCGCTCGAGCTCCATCGAATCGAGCACCTGCGCCTTCATCTTGCGCGGCTCTACGGCTCCGGTGACCTCGAGGAGCCGATCGGCCAGCGTCGACTTGCCGTGGTCGATGTGCGCGATGATCGAGAAGTTTCGAATCCGCTGCTGATCTAGCACTCGACGACCAGTCCGTCGCAGGCCGGGAAGACGCCGTTCGGCAGCCGCCGCTCCAAATCGGAGTGCTCCAGTCGATGCGTCAAATGGGTCAGGTAGGTGCGCGCGGCACCCAGCTCTTCGGCGACTGCGACGGCCTCTTCGACGTTGAGGTGCGTGGGATGCGGGTCTCCGTACCAGAGAGCCCCGAGGATCAGCACCTCAAGCCCGCTCAGCGAGCTCACGGCGTCGTCCGGGATCTCCTTGGCATCCACGATGCAGGCGGCGTCACCCACTCGGAAGCCGTAGCTGCGATAGTAGCCGTGGGGACAAGCGATAGGCAGCAGCGAGAAGCCGGCGATCTCGATACGCTCGCGATCCACGAAGGTCCGCAGGTCCAGGTCGGGGACCGCCACGCCGGGCTGATCATGGGCCTCGGGATCCCAGATGTACGAGAACCGGCTCCGCAGCTCATCCTCGTACTCCTCCGGCACATGGACCGGTAGCGGCGATCCGGATCGAAGCGAGAAGATCCTCAGATCGTCCATCCCGTGGAGGTGATCGGCGTGCGGGTGGGTCACGTAGACCGCATCCAGGCTGTCCACCCCCGCCGCCAGCAGCTGAAGCCTCAACTCGGGCGGTGTGTCCACGAGCATGCGCCGGCCGTCCTCCTCGATCATCAGGCCGTGCCGCCCGCGCCGGTTCTTCGCGTCACCCGACTTGCAGACCTGGCATGAGCAGCCCACGACGGGGATGCCGAAGGAAGTCCCGGTTCCGAGGAAGGTGAGCTTCACGATCCGTACGGACTCGCGCCGGAGCGATCAGAACGCGTCACAGCCGCTCGATCCGCATCATGTTGGTCGTTCCCGGGACGTGGAACGGGACTCCGGCCGTGACCACGAAACGGTCCCGCGTACCGGCGAGCTCGAGCCGCTTGATCTCCTCCCGGGCGGCATCCCGCATATCGTCGTACGAGACCTCTCCGCGGTGCATGATCGGGTGCACACCCCACACGAGAGACAGCTGGTTGTAGGTTCGCCATTGATCGGTCACGGCCAGGATAGGCACGGGAGGCCGCTGGGACGCGATCACTCTGGCGGTGAATCCGCTTCGCGTGAGCGTCACGATGCAGCTGGCGTCCAGGCGCTCCACGGCCTCCACCGCCGCGGCCGAGATCGCAGCCGAGCTGGACTGCTGGACTTGAGACCGCTCGGTCTCCACGCGGCGGCTTCGGGGCCGTGGCGTGGTCTGGCTCTCGATGCGGCGGATGATCCGGTCCATTGCCTGTACGGACTCGACCGGGTACTTGCCGACCGCCGTCTCGGCGGAAAGCATGACGGCATCGGTGCCGTCCAGCAGCGCGTTGGCGACATCGGACACCTCGGCCCGAGTGGGCCGTGGCTGCTGCGTCATCGACTCGAGCATCTGGGTCGCCGTGATCACGGGGCGAGCCAGTTCCTGACCCAACGCGATGATCTGCTTCTGCACCATCGGCACGTCCTCGAACGGCAGCTCGACGCCCAGGTCTCCCCTGGCCACCATCACGCCATCGCTGAGCCGGATGATCTCCTCCAGCTCCTTGAGTGCCTGGTCCTTCTCGATCTTGGCGATGATCAGCGCCTCGCCTCCCACCTCCTCCCGGGCCTCTTCCAGGTCGCCTGCGCGCTGTACGAAGCTAAGTCCCACGTAGTCGACGTGGTTGGATCGTGCGAACTCGAGGTCACGACGATCCTTGTCGGTCACGAATTCGGCGTCCACGACCACGCCGGGCAGGTTCATCCCCTTGTGCGTCTTCACCTCTCCATCGGTCAGCGCGACGGCAACGAGCTCGGAGCCCTGCACGCTGGCCACCTCGAAGGCGATGCGGCCGTCGTCCAGGAGGATCCGGTTGCCTTCCCCCACGCTGCGCGCGAGACCCGCGTACGTCATCGGGATGGTTCGCTCGGCACGCTCCGAGTCACCCTCCTCGGCCGTACCCTCCGGCACGAAGCGATAGCGCTCACCCTTAGCCACTCGGATCGGACGCGACAGGGTTCCTACCCTGACCCGCGGGCCTTGAAGGTCGCAGTGAACGGCGATGGCGCGTCCCAGCTCCCGAGCCAGGTCCCGCAGCTGGGCGATGATGGGGACGGCCTGTTCGTGGCTCGCGTGGGCGAAGTTGATCCGGATCGCGTCGGAGCCGGCCTCCACGAGGGCACGAAGGGTATCC
>JAUWDL010000320.1 GCA_030608825.1 Gemmatimonadales bacterium | reverse complement strand
TCCATGGGCTCCTCCTTTTTTCGACTTGAACGGAATGGGCTCAGATTATTAACCAAAAACCGCCGGACGCAAAAGGAGCAGGACAGCGGCCGGCAGTCGCAGAAACGCACGGTATGGGCCTGAGCAGCGCTTAGATAGGGGCAGATCCGCCCGCTGCTTGATGGTGGGCATGCGGAACCTCATCTTCGGAACCGCACCCTTGAACACTCGAGGACGAGGTCCGGTTTGAGCTTGCCCTTCACTCGAAGTCACTACGACGTCGTGATCGCCGGTGCACGGTGCGCGGGTGCCTCCACCGCGATGCTGCTGACGCGCCGGGGGCTGCGGGTGCTGGTGGTGGACCCCGTTCACTACGGAAGGGACACGCTCTCGACGCACGCGCTCATGCGCGGAGCCGTGCTTCAGCTCCACCGCTGGGGCCTGCTCGGTGCGGTCCGCGCGTCCGGTACGCCCCCGATCCAATCGACGACGTTCCACTACGGCGACGAGACGGTGGAGGTCCTCATCAAGGCCGGGGACGGGGTCGACGCCCTGTACGCCCCGAGGCGGACGGTGCTGGATCCGGTCCTCGTGGATGCGGCGCGAGAGGCCGGGGCGGAGGTGGTCTACGGTCGGTCCGTGGTCGATCTGATCCGCGACGATCGCGGCCGGGTGCGGGGCGCAAGGATCGCAGGTGCGGACCGCGAGGTGACCGACGTTTCGGCCGACCTCGTGATCGGTGCCGACGGGATCCGATCGCGCGTCGCTCGGATTCTCGAGGCCGAGATCGACTACGCGGTGCCGCACGCCGCCTGCTCCATCTACGGGTATTGGCAGGACGTGCCACTGGAGGGTTACCACTGGTTCTACGAGCTCGGCATGAGCATCGGGACCATCCCGACCAACGACGGAGACACCTGCGTGTTCGTCTTGATTCCGCAGGCTCGGTTTGGCGAGCGGCGACACGAGGGGATCGAGGCGTTGTTCCAGGAGGCAGTGGGCGCGGTCTCAGCCGAGCTCGCGGAAAGGGTCGCGACGAGCCACCCGTCGGGGAAGCTGAGAGCGTTCGCTGGTGCTCCCGGCTTCCTGCGCCGCGCAGCCGGCCCCGGCTGGGCGCTCGTCGGGGACGCCGGCTACTTCCGCGATCCCATCACCGCTCACGGCATCACCGACGCGCTCCGCGAGGCCGAACTCCTCACCCGCGCGGTCGCGGATAACGGTGACGAGGGTCTTAAGGAGTACCAGCCCCGGCGCGACGCGCTCGTGAAGGGTCTCCTCGACGTGACCGACCACATCTCGTCCTTTGAGTGGGACCTCGAAGAGGTGAAGCAGCACCATCTCGAACTGAACCGTGAGATGAACGCTCAGGTCGATGTTCTGAAGGCCCTTGCCTGAAAAAAACAAGCTCGAGAGGTAGTTAGGCGATGGAGATTGGTGATACCGCAAGCCGAAGCATCACACTGACCCCGGAGCACGTCGCTACCTTCGCGCAGCTTACCGGCGACTACAACCCCCTCCACTTCGATCAAGGCTTCGCCTCCAAAACGAAGTTCGGACGCCTTGTCGTGCAGGGCGGCTTGACTACCGGCTTGCTGCATGCGCTCGTCGCGATGGATCTCCCTGGCCCGGGCACCGTCTTCCTGAGCCAAGACTGGAAGTTCACGGCCCCGGTCTTCATCGGGGACACGATCACGGCGCAAGCCGAGGTGATGAGCGTCCACGCTACGAAGCCCGTCTGCCAACTCTCCCTTCGTGTTCTTCGCCAGGACGATGAGGTGGTGCTTCAGGGTGAGGCCTGGTGCTACACCTTCGGTTCCTCCGACTGAGATTGCGCGGACGAGCTTCCAGTGTAACGGGTCTTCTCCGCGACCTCCTTGGGCTCGATCACCTTCACCAGTTTTGGGCTACGTGGGTTACTGCCTCGCCTCCACGGCGACCACGTAGCGAAGCTGGGAGTTCGAGATGTAGCCCATCGTGCCGTTGGGACCGTCGACGCGGATCATGCCGTTCTGCTCGGGCACGAGCGACTCACCCGGGATCTGGTACGTGGAGTTGTCGTAGGTCTGAATCTCGAACCGTCGGGAGGCGGTCTCGGAGATGTTCACCACGTAGACGATCTGGTGCTGCTGAATCGCGGCGACGACTTCGCCGTCCGACTCCAGCACGATCAGCCCCATCTGGTTGTGCGCGATGCGGTCCGCCGTCACCCGGAAGGGCGTGTTCTGCTGGACCTTCACCTCGAAGGTCGAGGGAGTGTCCTGTGCCACCGCCTGTGCCATCGCCGGCGCCAGAAGAGCTCCTGACAGGCACAGCAACGAGATAAGCGAGCCGAGCTTCCACGTGGTCTTCATGGTGCCTCCCTTGACCTTCCGTCCTGGATCGGTGACCTCTCAAACGGCCCGCAAGGAAGGTGCCGATGCCCGGCTTCGCCGGTCCACGGGCGCCTCATAGGGTGTCCTCGCGAACCCCGTTACCCTCTCCTACTACTGACGCTTCAGTGATCGAGTGCTGCACATCCGCTGACGCCTCGGAGATCGAGCGAGCGCACTCGCCGAAATCGCAGCTCGGCTCGAGCGCGGACGGATCCTGTTCAGCCGGCCCGGCGCAGCGCCATATTGCCCGGGTGGACGCGATCGAACGACCTCTACGAGGAGTCCAGATGAACGAACCGGATCGATCGCCGATCGAGCACGGAAGTGGGCCGCTCTGTCCTCTGTGCGGTGGGTTGGGCGACTACTACATCACGCCCGTAGGTCATGTTCTTTGTCCGGAGTGCGGAGGCGGGATATCGAGCACGAAGCGGCGCAGCGGACGGAACGGACGTGAGTAGCAACCTACCGGACCGGGTGCCGGGCTCGCGCTGGGAGCTGGTTCGCGACGCGCTCGTCTTCCAGGGGAAGCTCTTCGTGGATGGCTTGCGGGATGCGGCGATGATACCGCTCACC
>JAUWDL010000350.1 GCA_030608825.1 Gemmatimonadales bacterium | reverse complement strand
CGACTGCGCCATCTGCCTCCGCGTCTGCCCGTACAACAAGGACTTCTCCCGCTGGTGGGCGCGCGCCGGACGCACCCTCGCCGGCACCCCTCTCCGCCGTCTGATGCTCTGGCTGGACAAGAAGCTGGGTTTCGGCGAGCGATGGAAGCCGCGCGAATGGTGGGCCGAGGGACGATCCGCCTGACCAGCGGAGAGACGTGCTGCAGAAACATCGCTCGCCAGCGCCGAGGAGTCCGCGCTATCCGATCTCCAGCTGGATCCGGAAGACCCGCCCCGGCCGTGGGAGCCCGCACTGGTCGTAGATCGTGCCGTTCGTGAGGTTCTCGAACGCGGCCAGCGCCCGGAAGCGGCGGAGCGGGCCGGCCTTGAGCATCCAGTCCCGCCAGAGCTGAAACGCCAGGCTCGTGCTGGCCTCCAGCTCCTGGTCGCCGCCCAGATCCGGGTTCACGCAGTAGCGGCGCCCCACGTGGTCGACCAGGAACCTGGTGTCGATGGCGAGGGGCGCACGAACGCCGAGCTCGAGACTGCCGCTGACCGCCGGCTGGTACTCGGGACGCCGCTGATCCTCGGGTAGCGTGGGGTCGTCGAGATCCACGTTCTGTAGCGTCAGATCGAACGAGCCGGAGAACGGGCGCAGACGCAGAGAACCGAGGAGCTCGACGCCGGTGCTCAGGATTCGGTCCCGGTTCTCACGCGTGAACCTCCCGTCCCCGAGACCGGTGCGTACGACCGCATCGCTCAGTCGTTGATGGAACGCGACCCCCTGAACCGTCCAGCTCTCGGCGGAGACGGTCACGCCGGCCTCCCCCACGATCAGAGTCTCCGGACCCAGTCCGGGATTCGGCACGAAGCGCCCCAGGGCTCCCGAGTACAGCTCACGCAACGATGGGAAGCGGGCTCGCCGGCTGACGCCCGCGTGGAGGCGCGTGACGCCGCCGGCGAGCGTCGCCGAGCCGGTCAGCTTCGCGCCCCAATCCCAGAGGGCCTCGCGCTCCGGTCGCCCTCCCGTCTCGGGAGTGTCCGATCCGTCGAGGCTGCCGCCGACCGTGATCGCCGCGCCGGATCCATCTCCGCGATGGAAGAGCGTCTTCTCCACCTCGACGGCAGCGCTCCAGAGCCGCTGGCTGTAGCTCGCGGCTCCACCGGGCTCCAGCAGCTCGTCGTGGTCGGCGTCGGAGAAGGTGAGCGCGGCGGCGATCATGTCGGACCCGAACGAGTGGTCCGCGAACAGGCGGTAGGTCAGCGTCCGGTCATCCCCCTCTTCACCTCCGATGACCTCCTCGTACTCGGGGCTCTCGTAGACATCGATCTCGCTGTGGCCGAAGTCGACGCCTACGCTGCCGCCGAGTCGCCACCGGCCGTCCGTGCCGAACCAGCCGGTGCTTCCCCTCAGCACGTTGGTCCAACGCCAGGTGTCGGGGATTCTCCACAACCTCGGATCTTGCACGTGCAACTCGGGCGGTACGCCTCGCTCGGCCGTGTAGGCGACGGACGATAGGGACGCCGAGGCCCCGCGCGGCGTCTGCAGGCGCGCCGACAGGAACCCGTTCGCCTGTTGGACATCGCTGTTCAGGCGCGTGCCGGGCAGGGCCGGGGGCGGCTGCTCGACCTCCTTCGGGATCGGGAGGTCGCCCCGGCTCCGGAACCCGGCCCCGCCCCGAACGAGAAACTGCGTCTCCCGGCCGAACAGGTGACCGAAGCCGCCATCCACCGACCCTCCTCCTCCGTCGTCGATCGCCGTCCGCACCCGGAGCGGCTCGTCGTGATCGGACGCGAAGGGCTCCTGGGAGACATCGAGCAGCATGACGCCGCCGAGGACGTTCGGCCCGGCAAGGAGCGATGAGAGGCCGCGGACCGTCGTCACCCGACGGACCCCCGTTAGAGGGATCAGCGACAGATCAGTCCGATTGTCCCAGCCGTATGTGAGAGCCGTCCCGTCGAGCAGAACCGGCACCTGACGGGACTCTGAGCCCCGCAACGACACGTGCATCTCGCCTCGCGAGTTTTCCCGCACCCGAAGGACCGGCATCTCCCTGAGCAGATCCGCCAATGTCGCGGAGGGCTCGAGAAAGGCGATCGAGTCCAGATCTGCCTCGAACGCGCTGGACCCGCCCAGGACGAGGGGACGCGTGACCCGAACCACCAGTGTCTGGAGAATCTGCGTGAGCGTATCGGCGGCCGCGGAGTCCGCGCTCACGTCGACGGTGTCGGACAGAGCGACAGGCGGGCGAGCCGGCTTCACATCCTGAGCGCGCGCCACCTCCACGCCCGCGGTCCCGGCAGCCAGGCTCGTAAGCAGGGCCGAGAGGATGACGAGGCGAAGAGAGCGACGTGCCGGTGCCGCGGTTCCGGAAACAGAGTGCGCGTGCATCGCGCCCCAATCTGTCGCCGGCCGGTCGCGCGGGCCACGAGCGCCCCCCCTGGATAACCCGGGGAGCGATTCCGTATTTTCCGCGCCCGACCTGCCGGGACTCACCACTACACAGGATGATGAGGATCGCCCCGATGAAGATCGTCAGAACGAACATGACCCAGGCCGTTTCGAAGTCCTTCCTTCTCGGAGCGGCCTGCATGGTCGCCGCTGCAGCCACGCCGGAAACGGGCATCTCGCAGCAGATCGACCCCGAGCTGCTCGCGGGCATGGAGGCCCGCGCGATCGGACCGGCCGGGATTAGCGGCCGGGTGGCGGACGTCGTGGCGGCTCCCTCCGATCCGACGATCGTTTACGTGGGCGCGGCGACGGGCGGCGTCTGGTATTCAGTGAGCGGAGG
>JAUWDL010000322.1 GCA_030608825.1 Gemmatimonadales bacterium | reverse complement strand
GGACTGCTGGGCGTGAAGACCGTGCTCAATGAATTCCTCGCGTTCCAGCGCCTCCAGCCGATGATCGAGGCAGGGTCCCTCTCCGAGCGTTCGACGGTCATCGCCACCTACGCGCTGTGTGGATTCGCCAACTTCGCCTCGATCGCGATCCAGATCGGGGGTATCGGCGGGATCGCTCCGGAGCGCCGCCACGACCTCTCCAGGTTGGGCCTGCGCGCCATGCTCGGAGGTACCGCCGCGACCTGGATGACGGCGACTTTGGCCGGCGTGCTGGGGTGAGCGCGACCGCCGGTGCCGGCGCGGGCGCCGGGCCGGAGCTACCGATGGAGCGGCGCGTCGAAGAGGCTGCGGCCGCCCTTCGCGAGCTCCTCAACGGCTTCGAGCCGCTCGTCGGCGTGATCCTCGGCTCCGGCCTCGGCGGTTTGGCCGGGCGGTTCGAGGGGGCGCGGACGGTCCGGGCGACCGAGCTTCCGCACTGGCCGCCCTCCACGGTCATGGGCCACGAAGGAAGAATCGTCGCGGGAACGCTGGCCGGCGTGCCCGCGGTGGGCCTCAGCGGCCGGGTCCACATGTACGAAGGGCACCCGCCCGGCGACGTGATCCTCCCGGTCCGCGTGCTGACGAGACTCGGGATCCGGGCGCTGGTCGTGAGCAACGCGGCGGGCGGCGTGCGCCTCGACCTCCGGCCTGGCGATCTGATGCTGATCGCCGACCACATTAACCTCATGTTCCGAAACCCGCTGTACGGGCCGGTCCCGGAGGGCGAAACGCGTTGGCCCGACATGCACGGCACCTACGATGCGGAGCTTCGCGAGGTCGTGCGGCGGGTGGCCCGCGAGCAGCGGATCCCGCTTCAGGAGGGCACCTACGCGGCTCTGCTGGGGCCGAGCTACGAGACCCCCGCCGAGATCCGGGCGCTTCGGGGGCTGGGGGCCGACGCGGTCGGCATGTCCACCGTTCCGGAGGTAATCGCCGCCCGGGCCGCCGGCGTCCGGTGCGTCGGCGTCAGCTGCATCACCAACCTTGCGGCCGGCATCTCTCCCGAGCCCCTCGATCACGAAGAGGTGTTGGAGACCTCGGAACGAGTGGCCGACGCCTTCCAGACCCTCATCCTCGGAAGCATCGAGCGCTTCGGCCGCCTGCTCGCCTAGCTGACGGGGGCCCAGTGGTTGAGCGGCCGGTGGCCCCGTCCAAGCGCGGGCGCCGTCCGGAGGGCCTCACGCGTGTAGCGGAGCGCGCCGTCGACCGCCGGGAAGAGGCGCTGGCCCAGCGCGAGGCCGGCGGTGATCGCCGCGGACAGGGTGCAGCCGGTTCCGTGCGCGTCACCCGCTCCCAGCCGCTCGGATCTCCACAGGTGCCAGCGCTGGCCGTCGTGCAGAACGTCCAGAACGACCTCGCCGGCCAGGTGCCCGCCCTTGATCAGCACCGCGCTGCAGCCTTCGTCGACGAGCGCGCTGGCCGCCTCGCACATCTGCTTCAAATCGCCGACCGGACGGCCCGACAGCAGCTCGGCCTCCTGCAGGTTCGGCGTGAGCACGGTGGCGAGCGGATACAGCTCGCGGTAGGCCCTCTCGGCCTCCTTCTCCAGGAGTCGATCGCCGCTCGTGGCGATCATCACGGGATCAACGACCAGTGGTGCGAGACCGGCCGCCCGCACCGCCGAGATGACGGCCTCGATGATGGCGACGTCGGCCAGCATGCCTGTCTTTGCAGCCGCCGGCTCCAGGTCTTCGACCACGGCCCCGATCTGCCTGGCAACGAGCTCCGGTCCGACCGTCTGGATGCCGAATACGCCGCGCGTGTTCTGGGCCGTGACGGCGGTGATCGCCGACGCGCCGAAGACGCCGAACGCCTGGAAGGTCTTCAGGTCGGCCTGAATCCCGGCCCCGCCGCCGGAGTCGCTGCCGGCGATCGTCAGCGCGACCGGAGGCGGCGGACGGACGTTCCCGCCATGCCCGATCTTCACTGATTCCGATTCGCTATGCCTGCTCACCGCCGTCCACCGTTCGTTCCTTCCACACACTCTGCCGAAGGCCCACTAGCCGAATCCGTCGGAACGTCCATACCCTGTAGCCGTTCGGTATGCACGCTCACTCCGGAAGGCCGGAAGGCTTGGCTAGTCGCTCCCAGCTAAAAGTGTGGCGATCGCTCCTTCGCTCGAAAGGCCGTGCGGAGACGGGTCTCTTCCTGGTGGAGGGGCCGCGGGTGGTGATGGAGCTGCTCGATTCACCGCTTCAAGCCGAAGCCCTGCTTCACCCCGACCCGGCGCCCGAGTCCGTGCGCGATCTTGTCGAGGCATTCCGGGACGCGGAGGTTCCCTGCCACGCGCTTCCCGACGCGCAGCTGGCTTCGGTGAGCGACACGCAAACCCCGCAGGGGGTCATCGCCGTGGCCGTGCGTCCCGCGTGGGACTGGGAGGACCTGGGCGCTTCCGATCTTCTGGTGCTGGATTCGGTGCAGGATCCGGGGAACGTCGGGACGCTCATTCGGGCCGCCGAGGGCCTCGGGTTGAGCGGTGCCGTCGTGCTCCCGGGAACGGCCGAGGCCTGGAGTCCGAAGGTGACGCGCGCCGCGGCCGGGTCGAACTTGCGACTGCCGATCGTCGAGGCTGCCTGGACCGACGCGGGGCCCTGGCTGGAGCAGTGCGAGCTCGAGCTGTGGGCCGCGGATGCGAGGGGGGAGGTCCTCGGCAGGTCGCAAGATCCCCGGCCTCGCGTAGCTCTGGTGCTCGGCAACGAGGGGGCCGGAGTCTCGGATGCGGTTCTGAGGGCGGCCGCCAGGACGGTGTCCGTCCCGCTCCGGACGCCCGTGGATTCGCTGAACGTGGGAGTCGCCGGAGCCATTCTCATGGATCGTTTGAGAGAAAGCCTTCATGACGGTTGAGACCTTGTTCTACCTGACGGCCGGTTTTCTGGGCGCC
>JAUWDL010000309.1 GCA_030608825.1 Gemmatimonadales bacterium | reverse complement strand
GAGAGACCCTGAACTCGCGGGCCCGACTCGTCTCCACAACCGTCCGCTCGTCGCTGCCGTCCAGCTCCAGCGACGCGAGCAGCGACTTTCGCTCGACGTCCGTCCCGGTATGCCGCATCACGAACACTCGCTCGGAGTCGGCCCCGAAGTGCGGACGAGCTCCGTCCCGGGTCACGAGAACCGGCTCGGCGCCTCCGGCGGAGGGCACCGCGTAGATCCCCGTCTCGCGAGACCAGGTGGGCGACCGAAGCCCGCCGCCCTCTGTCTTCCGATAGACCACCGTCCCGCCGTCCGGACTGAAGGCGGGCTCCACGTAGTGACCGGGCTCGACGGTCACGGCCCTTCCCTCGCCGCCCGAAGCGGAGACCACCCGCACACTGCCCAGCTCCTCGTCGCTCCAGGTCGTGTAGACGATCCACCGTCCGTCGCGCGAGAAGCTCGGATACTGCTCGAAGTGG
The DNA here is from genome assembly GCA_030608825.1 of Gemmatimonadales bacterium. Lineage (GTDB taxonomy): Bacteria > Gemmatimonadota > Gemmatimonadetes > Palauibacterales > Palauibacteraceae. Next base: position 2,572 of record JAUWDL010000309.1, on the reverse strand, counting down.
TCCGTCTGAGCGGTGAGGCGGCGTGGCGCTCCGTCCGGAAGGTTCTTCACGTAGAGATGGCCAAGCGTCTGGTAGACGGCCCGGTCCCCCGCGGGCGCGACCTCGACCCACCGGAGCATCTTCGGCTCGAAGTCGGAGGGGGCGACGTCCACCGGGAACCGCAGGGCCTCCAGGGCCGGCAGGGTCGCCTGCACGCGGAACGGGATCACGCTGGTGGCGCCCGTCTCCACCTGCACCTTCCGGATCTTCCCTTTCGCCCAGAAGACGATCGTTCGGCTGTCGGGCGTCCACGCCATCGAGGGATAGACCCCGTGAATCGCCCACGTCTCCTGAAGGTCCCGATCCAAGTCGTGGTAGATCGGCCACTCGTCACCTGACTGCATGTCGTGGAGGAAGAGGACGCTCTGGAATCTGACCCGGCGGATGAACGCCATGTACCGGCCGTCCGGTGAAGGCGTGGGACGGATCGCGCCCCCCGGTCCACCGAGGAAGCTCTCCGTCCTTCCGGCCTCGCGGTCGAGCCGGAAGATCTGGTAGATCTCGGTGTTGACGTCCTTGTCGTACTGGAACCTGTCGCCGCTTGTCGCGTCGCGGCTGTAGTACAGGTAGCGCCCATCCGGAGAGAAGGCCGGCTCCCCGACATCCTTCTGCTCGTTCGGCCGCTCCGTCATCTGGAGGCCCTTTCCGCCCGTCCGATGATAGAGCCAGATCTCACCCGCCCCGAGCGAGCGAGTGGAGGTGAAGTGCTTGCGGGCAGCGATGTACTCGCCCCCCGGCGTCCAGGCGGGGCTGTTCAGCAGCCGGAAGCTCTCCTTCGTCACCTGCAGCGGGTCCGAGCCATCCCGGCCCATGATCCAGATGTTGTCCCCGCAGCCTCGGTCGGTGGTGAAGGCGATGAACCGGCCGTCCGGGCTGAAGCGCGGCTGCATGTCCCAGGCGAAGCCGCTCGTCAGGGCGCGAGCCTCACCGCCCTCGAACGGGATGACGTACAGGTCACCCAGGAGATCGAACACGATCTCGCGGCCGTCCGGACTCACATCGAGACTCATCCACGTCCCTTCGTCCACATCGATCTGGAGCTCGAGTCGCGGTCCCGGCGGGTTCTCTACGTCCCACCCCGGTTCCCCATCTTTGCCCGCCCGGCATGCGGCGGCCTCCGACGTCTGTTCGGCAGCCTCCGACGTCTGGGCCACGGCGGAGGTCGCCTCCGGGAGCGAAAGCCAGGTGGCGAGCGCCGTGACGATGGCGAGGGTACCGGCGCGGCGTATCAAAGACGCGGACATCTGAACCTCCGTACTCAGAGCGAAACCCGGAGCGAACGGCCATGAGCGAGCCTAATCGTACGCCCCGCCATTCGTTGCGTCTGTAGTGAGAATCCTGTAACGGCGTGTGGTGAGATCCCTCGGTTCCCGTGACACCGGCTGCCGATGGAACGTCATATGGAGGAGAGGGTCCGACGGAACAGGACCGAAGCAAAAGGATCCGACGGCAAACGACGGGTGGTGTTTGAAGATGCGGTTTAACCGGAAACGCTCGACGTATCAGCTTCTGAAGCACGGCTCACGCGCTTCCGCTTGTACAGCCCTGTGCATGGCCTTGCTTTCGAGCTGCAGCTCCAGCCCGGTCGAGCCGATCCCCGATTCTCTCTTCGGCGCCTGGGAGTGGGTGCGAGCCGAGGGAGGCATCGCGGGGGTGACGATCACCCCGGAATCCGAGGGCTTCACGATGACGCTCAGGATCACACGGCCGGACCGGATCGAGTGGTCCCGGAACGGCGACGTGGAGGTCTCGACCCGATTCGAGCTGCTGCCGGCCTCGGGCACCGACTTTCCGTTCCCTCCCCGTCTGCGCTACGACGAGCCGATCCTCGGGCAGGAGGAGCAGGAGCTCAGGCTCTCGGATAACGAGCTCGTGCTCTCCGATCCCTGCTGTGACGGCTTCTCCTACTTCTGGCTGGCGCGCCTCGAGTAGGGGTCAGCCAACCGATCTCGCCTCGACCAGCTCCGGGCGCGGACTTGCTGGGTCGGCGAGCTCCAGCAGCTGCTGGTAGTAGGCCTCGGCCACCTCGGTCTTGCCCGCCGCTCGGGCCGCCCGCGCCGCGCCGTAAAAGCTGTTGAATCGCTGGCTCGCATGCCTGAGGGAGGTCTCGTACTCCTCCAGGGCCTCCTCCGGACGACCCAGCTCCATGAGCATGTCTCCCAACTGCTCGTGCACCGGCAGCACGCGACCTGGGCTGAGCGAAGCCTTGTCCGTCTGATCCTCCAGCGCCGCCGCCGCATGCATCAGCTTCAACGCCTTCTCGTCGTCGCCTTTCGCCAAGGCCAGCCAGGCCGCAGCCTCTAACCTCAGCACCTCGCTCGTGTTGCGGGCCCAGACACTCGGATCGCTCTGCAGCTCCGCAGCGATCTCCTCCCGCCGCGCCAATTCTCGCGCGGACTTCTCGACATCGCCGCTTCGGGCCGCGCCCACGGCGCGCGCCCAGTAGCGCAGGGCGACAGACCCCCGGGTCTCGTAGCCACCCCCGGCGTCCTCGGCCTCTCGCGGCGGGGGAAGCGAAGCGGCTTCCCCCCAC
>JAUWDL010000038.1 GCA_030608825.1 Gemmatimonadales bacterium | reverse complement strand
TCTGGTGAAGTACTACGGCGGTAGCCCGGCGAACTTCCTGGACATCGGAGGGTCCTCCAGCCCCGAGAAGGTCGTCGCGGCCTTGGAGATCATCACGGAGGATCCGAGCGTCCGCTCCATCCTCTTCAACATCTTCGGCGGGATCACCCGCTGCGACGACGTGGCGAACGGCATCGTGGAAGCGACCGGTCGACTCGACCTGGACGTGCCGATCACGATCCGGCTCACGGGCACGAACGAGAAGGAAGGGGTGAAGATCCTGGAGGGGGCCGGCTTCGAGGCCGACACGGACATGGATCGGGCCGTCCAGCGTGCCGTAGAGGTCGCTTCCTGACCGAATGAGGCGCTGACGCCCGACGACACGGGAGACCCATGGCGATTTTCATAGGTGAACAGACTCGACTCGTGGTACAGGGCATCACCGGCAGGGATGGCTCCTTCCACACTCGTCAGATGATCGAATACGGCACCCGGATCGTGGCCGGCGTGACTCCGGGGAAGGGCGGCCTCACGTTCGACGGCACCGTGCCGGTGTACAACACGGTGGCCGAGGCAGTGGTCGAGCAGGAGGCCAACGCGTCGGTTATCTACGTGCCGGCACGGTTCGCCGGAGATGCCATCCTGGAGGCCGCCGACGCGGGGATCGAGTTGATCGTGTGCATCACGGAGGGGATCCCGGTCGCGGAAATGATGAGGGTGATGCCCTTCGTCCAGGAACGGGGAGCCCGCCTGATCGGACCCAACTGCCCCGGGCTGATCGTGCCCGGCGTGTGCAAGGTGGGGATCCTGCCCGGGCAGATCGTGCTGCCGGGACGGATCGGCATCGTCAGCCGGTCGGGCACCCTGACCTACGAGATCATCTTCCAGCTCACGAGCGCCGGGATCGGACAGTCGACCTCGATCGGGATCGGCGGAGATCCGATCATCGGGACGGACTTTGTGGACTGCCTCCGGGCCTTCGAGGCCGACGGCGAAACCGACGCGGTCGTGATCATCGGCGAAATCGGCGGCACGGACGAACAGACGGCGGCCAGCCTCGTCAAGGAGGAGATGAACAAGCCGGTCGTCGGCTTCATCGCGGGACAGACAGCCCCCCCGGGCCGTCGCATGGGACACGCGGGCGCGATCATCTCCGGATCCGAGGGTACGGCCGCCGAGAAAGTCAGGGCGTTCCAGGAGAACGGCATCTCGGTCGCCGAGCGACCCGTCGAGATCGTCGACGCGCTGCGCGCTGCGCTGTGACAAAAGAGGGACCGGACGCCCGCACGCTTGGCGACCTGCTGAGCGAACGCCGGATTATTCTGCCGTTGCGGGCGGAGACGCTCACGCAAGCGCTCGAAGTTCTCGCCTCCACCGCGGTCGCGGATGGTCTCGCGGATCGAGACCGGCTGGATCAAGAACTGGAGACGCTGGCCGGTCACGACCTCATACCGATCGGCTCCCACGCCGTCATGGCACACATGCGAACCGAGGCCGCACACGACCTGGCCATGATGATGGGAGTTGCCGAGGGAGCGCTCCCCTTCGCACCAACCACGGCTCCAGAGGCGCGAACCCTTGTGCTGTTGATCGCGCCGTTGAGCGGCGGCTCCCGTTACCTGCAGACCATGGCGGCTCTGGCCCGAGCCCTCGGAAAACGGCGGGTGGAGGAGCGACTCGAGTCGGCCGGCACGGCCGCGGAGGTGATGGAGTTGGACGCCCTCCGCGAGCCGGTCCTCGGCGCGGAGATTCTCGTCCGCGATGTGATGACGCGGAGCTTCGTCAGCGTCCGATCCGATGCGGCGATGGCGGACGTGGCCGAGGTCCTCATCCGCCGGAGGCTCCGGGCGATCCCGGTCGTCGGCGACGACGGGGAGGTGATCGGCATGGTGACGGACGCAGACATCATGGAGATGTTCCTGCCCCGGATCCGCGGAGAGGAAGGCGCCGGATCGGGGGAGGAAGGCCCTGGAGCCGGCGAGGAAGACCCCGGGGCGCGCTCGGTACGCGACGTCATGCAGCGGAGCGTCTTCTCCGCGCGCGCGGATGAGACGGTCGAAGCCATCGCCGACCTGATGATCCGCAAGGAGATCGAGCGATTGCCCGTCGTCGAGGAAGGCCGGCTGGTCGGTTTCCTCACCCGAGGCGACATCATCAGAAGGTTGCTGAGGGGTCACCTCCGGGCGCGGTAGGGCGGTTGAGCCCGCACCGCGGAGACGCGTCGGAGAGAACCAACCACAAACCCAACGGGAACGAGGCCATGAGCGATACCAGAACTCTCGCGATCATCAAGCCTGACGCGTTTGGCAGCGGCAAGGCGGGCAAGATCATCGACCGTCTCGAATCGGATGGCTTCCGGATCCTCGCTGCCCGGGTGGTCCACCTGAGCCGGGCCGGAGCCGAGGCGTTCTACGACGTCCACCGCGGGAAACCTTTTTTTGCTTCCCTGGTAGACTTCATGACCTCGGGCCCGGTGCTGGCGATGCCGTTGGAGAGGGAAGACGCCGTCACACGGCTGAGGGAGGTGATCGGTGCCACCGACCCTGCCGACGCCGATACGGGTACCGTGCGCGCCCTGTACGGGGAAGGCAAAGAGCGAAACGCGATTCACGCGTCCGATTCACCCGACAACGCCAGGGTGGAGGTCGCGTTTTTCTTTGCGGGCGTAGACCTGGCCTGAGCGCTTAGAGCGAGCGGATGCCGGACAGCCTCACCATCGAGCTGAGCAGGATTGCGGAAGCCGCGATCGAAAAATCCGATCGTCTGGCGGCGGCCGCCGCCCTCTTGACCGGGGGAGAGCTTGTGTTCGTCGAGCCGCCCATGGTCTCCTTCGTGGCGCAGTCCAGCGCGAGCGGGGGGATCCAGGTGCACGGCGAGCTCGACGCACACGTCCGGCTCACGTGCAGGCGCTGCCTGGCCGAGTACGAGGATACTTTCGTCGTTCCACTGGAGTTCAGGCTGGAGCCGGGTCTGGAGCCCGACGCGGAGGACGAAGGAGTCTTCGCGCTTCCGCCGGATGGCGACGTCGTGGACATCGCGCCCATCGTAAGGGAGGAGCTCTCGCTCGCCATGCCGGAGTTTCCGGAGTGCCGGGCGGACTGTCGGGGCCTTTGCCCCAGCTGCGGCGTCAACCTCAACGAGGCGACCTGCGAGTGCGGGTCATCGGAACCGGATCCCAGATGGGAAACGCTCCGAAAGTTGCGCGTCTGAGCCGCCGATTGTCGATTCAGGCCGGCTGACGGTACTCGCCCGACAACTCGAAACGCGGTTTGCAGGAGGATAGAGGATGGCCGTACCCAAGAAACGTACGTCGAAGCAGAGGAAGCGTAAGCGTCGCACGCACAACAAAGCCGACGCCACCGCAATCCAGGAGTGCCCCCGGTGCGGAGACCCTCGTCGGCCGCATCGCGTCTGCCCGAGCTGTGGACACTACGACGATCGCGAAGTCATCGCCGTCGAAGAGTTCTGACCACCGGTCGGGGGGATCCGCGACTCGCGATCACGCCGCCCCCGTGGCGGCAGGAACCGGCCCCAGCACCCATCTCACCATCGCGGTCGACGCGATGGGAGGAGACAGGGCACCTGAGGTGCCGGTGGCGGGAGCCCTCGCCGCGCTCTCCGAGCTCCCCGAGCGGATCCGCATCGTGCTCGTGGGCGAGCCGGGGCGGATAGAGGCCGTCCTCCCACTCGCCGCCAGACCGCGGATCGAGATCGTCGAGGCCACCGAATCGATCCAGATGGAGGAGGCGCCGGCGCTCGCCGTCCGGCGCAAGCGAGACAGCTCGATCGTCGTCGGTCTTCAACTGGTTCGTTCGGGCGTCGCCGACGCGTTCATATCCGCTGGATCCACAGGCGCCGTGATGGCCGCTTCCGTGCTCGAGTTGGGAGCGCTGCCGGGAGTTGATCGGCCCGCGGTGGGGGCGATGTTTCCCACGACCACCGGACCGACGCTGGTGCTCGATGTCGGCGCCAACGTGGACAGCAAGGGTCACCACCTTCATCAGTTCGCTCGCCTCGGATCCGTCTACGTACGAGACCTTCGAGGACTCGAGCGCCCGCGAGTCGGACTGCTGAACGTGGGAGAGGAGGCAGAGAAGGGAGGAGATGCGGTCGCAGAAGCGTACTCTCTGCTGGAGGTGGATCCCGAGATCGAGTTCGTGGGGAACGTGGAGGGTCACCGCATCATCGAGGGGGCCTGCGATGTGCTCGTGAGCGACGGTTTCGCCGGGAACGTGCTCCTCAAGTTCTACGAATCGATCGCTGGATTCGTAGTGGGGCTGCTGCAGCGACCGACCCGGCGCTTTCGCCGGGGAGGAAGGGTCGGCCAGATCGTGCGCGTGCTCGATTACGCGGAGTACGGAGGGGCGCCGCTACTGGGGGTGCAGGGCGTTTCGATCATCTGTCACGGAGGCTCGCCGCCGAGGGCGATCAAGAACGCGATTCGAGTGGCCGTTCAGAGCGTCGAGTCCGGAATGGTGGAGCACATGGCAGCCGCGCTCGACGACCCCGCCGCCGCCGGCTGACCGGATGAACCACCGAGCCGGGAGCGCCTTCCTCCTCCCCGGACAGGGATCGCAGTACGTGGGCATGGGATCGGATCTCGCGGAGGGCCTACCCATCGTGCGGCAGATCTACGAGCGAGCCGATGAGCTGTTGGACCTGCCCCTGAGCAAGATCTGCCGGGAGGGACCGGAGGATCGGCTCAGGCGCACGGAGAACGCGCAGCCCGCCATCCTCGTGCACAGCTACGCGGTCTGGCGGGCGCTGCCAGAGAAGGTGCGGCAGGGGGCGGCGGCCGCGGCCGGACACTCGCTGGGAGAGTTTTCGGCGTATCTCATCGCCGACGCCATCTCGTTCGACGATGCACTGCGGATCGTGCGCCGCCGTGGAGAGCTGATGGCCGAGGCGGGGAGGGAGCAGCCGGGCACGATGTCCGCCGTGATAGGGCTGGAAGCGGACCTCGTGGCCGATGTGTGTCGAGAGACGGCCGGCACCGTGGTCCCGGCGAACTACAACGCCCCCGGCCAGGTGGTCATCAGCGGCGAAATCGAGGCCGTTGAGACCGCCGGCGAGACACTGCGCGAAGCGGGCGCTCGGCGCGTCATTCCGCTGAACGTCAGCGGCGCGTTTCATTCTCCTCTTATGGAGAGTGCCCGGCAGGAGCTGGAGGAGATGCTCGCCGGTACGGAGATCGCCGATCCTGTCTTTCCGGTCGTGGCCAACGTATCGGCGGAGCCGGTGGAGACCGGCCCGCGCGCGCGCGAGCTACTGGTGTCCCAGCTGACCGGAGCCGTCCGCTGGTCGGACGGGATCCTGCAAATCGGCCGACTGGGCATCTCGAGCTTCATGGAGATCGGTCCCGGCTCGGTGTTGACGAGTCTGCTGCGCCGGATCGACAGAGAGTTGCAGGGACGGGCCGTGGGCGACCTCGAAGCGCTCCGCACTCTGTCGGCCGCGTAGGGACCAGAGAAAGGAGAACGACGCATGCCGGAACTCGACGGACGCATCGCCATCGTGACGGGAGCGGCACGCGGCATCGGTCTCGCGATCGCCGCAGAGCTGACCGAAGGCGGGGCTCGGGTGGCTATCGTGGACCTGGATGAGGGCGAGGCCGCGAAGGCTTCCGCCGGGATCGGCGGCCCGGAGCTGGGCTTCGCCTGCAACGTGAGCGATTCTGGCGCGTGTAACGACTTGCTCGGCGAGGTGGAAGCGAAGTTGGGACCGCCGGACATCCTGGTGAACAACGCCGGAATCACGCGAGACAACCTCCTCCTGCGGCTCGCGGACGAGGACTGGGAGCGGGTGCTCGACGTGAACCTGAGCGGGGCGTTCTACCTGACGCGGCGAGTCGCGCGCGGAATGATGAAGCGCAGAGAGGGGAGGATCGTCAATATCGCCAGCGTCGTGGGCTTGACGGGTAATCGCGGTCAGGCCAACTATGCGGCGTCCAAAGCTGGACTTATCGGCTTCACGAAGTCCGTGGCCCAGGAACTCGCGAGCCGCAACGTGCTCGCCAACGCGGTGGCTCCCGGCTTCATTCAGACGGAGATGACCGACGCTCTGGCCGAGGATACGAAGGAGGCCATCGCGAAGAACATACCTCTCGGCCGGATGGGAACACCGGCCGACGTGGCGGGTGTCGTCCGCTTCCTGGTGGGCCCGCTCGCCTCTTACGTGACCGGCCAGGTGATCGTCGTCGACGGCGGGATGGTGATGTAAAAGTGATACCGAAGTGAGGTAGTCAAGGGATAGAGTCGCAAAGGTCGGGCAGGTAGCCCGGAGAGCGCTGGCACACCAATGAAAGGACGAGCTTAATGTCTGCGATTAACGTGAGGGTGAAAGAGATCATCGCCAACGAGCTGGGAGTCGAGATCGAGAAGGTGACCGACGAGGCGTCTTTCGTCGATGACCTGGGCGCGGACTCGCTCGACACGGTCGAGCTCGTGATGGCGTTCGAAGAAGAGTTCGAGGTAGAGATCCCGGATGAGGATGCCGAACGGATGCAGACGGTCGGTGAGGCGATCAAGTACCTGGAAGGAAAGCAGGACTGATCCCATGCCCATCGCCCTGAGGTCGAACCCCGCCGGGGACGGCTAGGCCGCCCATGCGTCGACGAGTTGTCGTGACGGGGCTCGGACTCGTCACGCCGATCGGGAACGACGTGGAGTCGACGTGGTCCGGCCTGATCGAAGGCCGAAGCGGCGCGGCGCCGATCACCCACTTCGACGCCACGGACCAGGATGTCCGCTTCGCCTGCGAGGTGAAGGACTTCGATCCGTCGCCCTTCATGGACCCGAAGGAAGTCAAGCGGAGCGACCGGTTCGTCCAGTTCTCGCTGGGCACCGCCGATCAGGCGGTGCGTGCCGCCGACCTGCGAGAAGCGCTGCCGGGCCTCCCGAATGATCGGTTCGGCGTGATCGTCGGGAGCGGCATCGGCGGCCTCATGACCCTGGAGACCCAGCACCTCCGGATGTTGGATCGAGGGCCCCGTCGGGTGTCGCCCTTCTTTATCCCCATGTTCATCGCGGACATGGCGGCGGGTCTGATCTCGATGCGTTATGGCGCCCGTGGACCCAACTACGCGACCGTATCCGCCTGCGCCTCCAGCGCGCACGCGCTCGGATTGGCCTACAGGTCTATACGATCCGGCGAGGCGGACGTGATGATCGCGGGAGGAACGGAGGCCACGATCACCCCGCTCTGTACGGCCGGTTTCGCCTCGATGAAGGCGCTGTCGACGCGCAACGATGATCCCGCCACGGCATCGCGGCCGTTCGACAAGTACCGGGACGGCTTCGTCCTGGGGGAGGGCGCCGCCACTCTAATCCTGGAGTCGCTCGAGCACGCCGGCGGTCGCGGCGCCCCCATCCTCGCGGAGCTCGTCGGATTCGGCCAGAGCGCGGATGCCTACCACATGACGGCACCCGCCCCGGAGGGAGCAGGCGCTCAGGTGGCGATCCGAAGCGCTCTCGCCGACGCCCAGGTCGAAGCCGAGGACGTGGACTACGTCAACGCACACGGCACCTCGACCCCCCAGAACGACGCTACGGAAACGACCGCCCTCAAGAAGGTGTTCGGCGATCACGCCTACGATCTCATCGTCGGCTCGACGAAGTCGATGACCGGCCACACGCTCGGAGCGGCAGGCGCCGTCGAAGGCGCCATCAGCGCACTGGTGTGCCAGCGGGGGATCATCCCGCCGACCATCAACTTCGAAGAGCTCGACCCGGAGTGTGATCTGGACTACGCCCACCAGGGACCCGTGGAGAGAGATGTGCGGCTGGCTATCACCAACTCCTTCGGGTTCGGAGGGCACAACGTCACCCTCGTGGTCCGTAAGTGGACGGAGTAGGGAGCGCTCGACCATTCCCAAGGTCTTGATTCTCATCGGATCGGAGTCAGATCGCCCCAAGATGCTGGGCGCCCTGGAGGTGTTGCAGGAGGCCGGCGCGGAGGCGGAGCTCGTGGTGTCGAGCGCCCACAGGGAACCGGACCGAACCAGGCAGCTGGCGTCAGGAGCACGGGAAGAGGGATGCTCGGTCGTGATCTGCGGGGCAGGACTGTCGGCCGCCTTGCCAGGTTTCGTGGCCGCGCACACCGACCTGCCGGTCATCGGCGTGCCGATCTCGGCCGGGAGCCTCGGCGGGCTGGACGCGCTGCTGTCGACGGTGCAGATGCCGCCTGGCGTGCCCGTGGCAACCGTCGGGATCGACAACGCCAAGAACGCGGCACACCTCGCCCTTCGCATGCTCCGGATGGCCGACCGGCTCTAGCGGCGACCTTCACCTCAAGGTCTCTCGAATGAGAATCGGACTGGGCTTCGATCGTCGGGACGCGTCGACGGATGCGCTCGCCGGCGTCATCCACCGAGCCGTCGCCGAAGCGCTTCGCGGCGCCTCCGGTCTGGACACCCCATCGCCGGGAACGGCGGAGACCGACGCCCGAGATGCTCTCGAGACGAGCGCGAAAGGCGGGGCGTGGAGCTC
>JAUWDL010000379.1 GCA_030608825.1 Gemmatimonadales bacterium | reverse complement strand
ATCCTTCCCGCCAGCTCGGGGATGACCACGGTGACCGCCTTTGCCGCGCCAGTGGTGGTGGGGATGATGTTCATCGCCGCCGCCCGCGCCCGCCTCAGGTCGCTATGAAACTGGTCCAGGATCCGCTGGTCGTTGGTGTAGCTGTGGATCGTTGTCATCAGCCCGCGCTCGAAGCCGAAGTTCTCGTCCAGGACCTTGGCGACCGGGGCGACGCAGTTGGTCGTGCAGCTGGCGTTCGAGAGGACGTGGTGAGATGCCGGGTCGTAGTCTCCGCTGTTTACGCCCAGGACGATCGTGACGTCCGGGGTCTTCGCCGGAGCCGTGATAATGACCTTGTCGGCGCCGGCCTCCAGGTGCTGGGCGGCTGCCTCTCGGGAGCGAAAGAACCCGGTCGCCTCGAGAACGATGTCCACACCGAGCTCGTCCCACGGCAGCTTCGACGGGTCACGCTCCGAGAGGACCCGAACCGGCGTTCCGGAGATGTGCAGGAGGTTGTCCTCCGTGCGCACTTCGCCCGGGAAGATCCCGTGGACGGAGTCGTACTTGAAAAGGTGTGCGAGGGTCTCGGCGTCCGTGAGGTCGTTGACGGCCACGAACTCCAGGTCCTCGGTCTTTCGGCCGAAGGCGGCACGCAGGATGTTGCGTCCGATTCGTCCGAATCCGTTGATCGCCACGCGTGCGGCCATGGCGCGCTCCTCCTCGGTTGAGACTGACGAGTGGGCGAGAACGGACTTCCGGGCGCACGCCCGGCGGCCTCTCGCATTAGAGATGGATAACCTACATGGGGGGCGGCGAATCGCCAGATGGCTCGAATGTGCGCCAGGCGCGAGCAAAGCTGACGAGCCCGATCGGCTGCCACCCGGCCTCCGTAAGCGTCGTCGCACAGGCCGCAGCGGTCGCTCCCGTGGTGACGACATCGTCGACCAGAAGAACGGAACGTCTCCGCTCGTGCTCTCCCCTCCCGGCGCTCACGCTCGTCTGGAAGCTCCCCGGAGCGTTGGCCAGCCGGTCTCGACGCCGAAGATGAACCTGCGACCGCCGGGCTGTTCGGCGCTCAAGAAGCTCCGTTACGCGCGCGTTCAATGCACCGGAGAGCGCAGCGGCGAGCAGATGCGCCTGGTTGAAGCCGCGCTCGCGGCGTCGAGCCGGTGTGATCGGAACCGGAACCAGGAGAGCTTCGTCCGCCGGCACACCGGCCCGGCGCGCGAGGTTCTGCGCCGGACCCGAGAGCGCCCTCCCCATCGGGACGGCGAGGGCCGTCCAGCCCCCGTACTTGAGCTCGCGAACGAGCCTGGCGGCGTTCCCTCTCATCGGACAGACAGCTTCGGCTCGTATCGACCCCAGCGGCCAGGCGGCGCAGGCCGCGCAGCCGTCGCTCTCCACGGGGGTGAGGCGGGTGGCGCCGCACCGATGGCAGCGTGGAGGCAGGATTCGCGGCAGGCGATGCCAGCACGGCGCGCACACCGGGGCCATGCCCGCCTCCACCGTGCAGGAGCACAGGACACACGACGGCGGCAGCAGCAGATCGAAGGCTCGGGCGGCCAGCCGGGGAAGCGCATGGACGTTCGTCGGCGGGGCCAGGGGTGCCGACTCCCTATCCGCCGAGCGCGGCAAGCGCCGCCTGGCGCATCGGGCCGGCCGGCGGCTCGACGCCGAACCAGTTGAGGACGCTGATCCGGGCCTGCTCGACGAGCATCTCCAGGCCGTCGCTCGCCGCCAGGCCGGAGGCTCTCGCGTGCCTGGTCCACGCCGTCCCTTCCCGGCCATACACGCAGTCGAACGCGGCAGTCGTCTCGAGGCGTGACAGGTCCAACGGCAGAGGATCGGAGGCTCGCAGCCCGAGAGAGGTCGCGTTGATCACGAGATCGTAGCGACCGGCGGCCTCTCCCGCGTCACCGAGGACTCGGGCCTGCAGGACCTCCAGTTTGAGCTCGTCCAACATCCCCTCTGCCCCGAGCCGAGTCCGATTAAAAACCTCGGCGGCCGAGGCGCCCGCCTCGTCGAGTCCGATCAGAACGGCTCTCGCGGCGCCGCCCGCGCCCAGGACCAGCGTCCGCGAGCCTTCCAGGCGGGTGCCGGCGTCCTTCAGCAGCCTCCGGGCCGAGCGGAGGAAGCCTCCGATGTCGGTGTTGTCTCCGACCAGCGACCCGTCGCGAGCCCCCCAGAAGCAGTTGCACGCCCCGCTGCGGCCAACGGAGGGGGTTGGCACGTCCAGCAGGGCGGCGGCACGCCGCTTGTGCGGCAGAGTGATGTTTCCGCCACCGCCATCGGCGCTCCGGCGCATGGCGTCGGAGAGCTCGAGGTCTGTGACGGAGGTAGCGGCGTAATCAGCCTCGACTTGGAGAGCCTTGAACGCCGCCCCGTACATCGCCGGGGCCGGAGAGTGCCCGACGGGACGGCCGAGAAGGGCGTACCTGGCCCTCACCGCGCGTCGGAAGAGGCGTCGATCTCGGGCGACTCGAGGAAGGCCGTGATCGATGCCTCGATCAGTTGGTAGGCCTCCTCGTATCGGTCGGTCCAGTCTCCGAAGGGGTCCGGAACGGATTCACCCCTTCGGGCGTCCTGCTCGGGCAGGTAATCGGTGATGAGCCGGCAGGGCACGGCGGGCGCGATGCTCTCAGCGACGTCCACATGG
>JAUWDL010000251.1 GCA_030608825.1 Gemmatimonadales bacterium | reverse complement strand
TTGTAGGTCCAGCGACCGTAGTAGGTCATCGCCCGCCCGTTGAACATTTCCGGGTCCAGCTCGGACGGGTCGTTCGGGTCGGGGATCGCGGGATCGTTGACCAGCATCAGAAGCGTCTTGCCCGCCAGGTCCGCGCCCTTGAAGTCATCCCAACCGTACTCGGGCGCCGCGACGCCGTAGCCGACGAATACGATCTCCGAATCCCGTATCGAGACCTCGGGCTCGACCAGGGAGGTGAAGGCGGTAAAATCCTCTTTCCCCTTCATCGGAACCGTCTCGCCCCCCACGATGAACGAGGCCTCGGTCACCTCGGCCGTCAGGCCCACGAGTGGCACGTCCTGGATGAAGGTCCCGTCCGGGTTTCCCGGTTTGACACCCAGCTCCTGAAACTGCGCGACAAGGTAGTCGACGGTGAGCTCCTCACCGGCCGTCCCCGGAGCGCGGCCCTCGTACTCGTCCGAGGAGAGAACCTCGATGTGCGACATGAGCCCGTCGGCCGTGACGCTCCGGAGCGCGGCTTCGACCGACGCGGACGCGACGCGCCCCACCTCGCTCGGATCCTTGTCTTCCTCCGGTCGCTGGTCGCCGGGCTGGCAAGCCGAGCCGGCCAGGAAGAGGAGGGGGAGAATGGTGGGGACATCGAGGAGACGTTTCATCGGGCCACTCCATGGATCTCGGGATCTCGGATCGTGGGGACGCTGGCGAGGTCGGTTTGGGTACGACGTCTCTCCAGAACCATACCGTTTCGTAACGCCGGCGACCAGCGGCTCTCCGATCCGACGCCTGCCTTCCGCAATCCGGGAAGATCGGGCATCTTCCTTCGAGAAAGGCGCGCGCGAATCCTACGTGCCAATGCAACCAGCGAGGGGCTGGCAGCATCGAACCAGGTGGATGGAGCTCGCGGCGCGCACTGATCTCGGCTTGCAAGACAGATAGAACAGATAGAACGGATAGATATGATCACAGCTCCGATCTTCAACTTCATCCGAGCCCTCCACAGCCGGAAGATGTTCCAGGTGGGCATTCTCTACCTGGGGGGTGCCTGGGCCCTTCTGGAGGCGACCAACTTCTTCGTCCAGAATTACGAGCTGTCGCAGAAGCTGGTAAGCGTGGTGATCCTCCTGCTCGTGCTCGGCCTGCCGGCGGTATTGGTCATCGCCTGGTATCACGGGGAGCACGGCAGGCAGGAGGTCGAGCGCAGCGAGCTGGCGGTCCTCACCACGCTCTTCGTACTGGCCGGCATCGGGACGTACCGGATCAGCACGGGCGAGGAAACGGGAGCCTTTTCCGGCGAAGCGGGGGCGCGGGCACCCCTGGTGGCCACGACCGACCTCGGCGCGGGCTCGGTAGCCATCCTTCCTTTTACGAACAACACGGGAGCCGACAGCCTGGACTGGCTGGGTCCGGGCGTCTCGGACATCCTGACGAGCAACCTGGCGCAGCTCTCGGGGATGGAGGTCGTCAGCCCACAGCGCCTCTTCGACCTTCTGCGTGAAGAGGGTCGGGAGGAGACCGAGCGCATTCCGGATCAGTTCGCCCTCGACATCGCCGCGCGCTCGGGTGCCCGATTGCTGGCGCGCGGATCGGTTCTGGGACAACTCGGCGACCTCACCCTGGATGCGCAACTGATCGATCTCTCGGACGGCACGTTGGTCGGCGTGGGTCGGGCCCGCGGAAGCGACCTGTTCGCGCTGGCCGATACGGTGGCCCGCGAGCTGGCCACGCATGTCGCGCAACGCACTCGTGAGATGTCGGAGACGCGGGTCGCGGCTGCCAGGACGGAACGATCGCCGTTGGCGCTCGGAGATCTCGGGCGGTACCGGGAGTACCTCTCGGACCTCCGTGGGCGATGGAAAGAGCTCGACCAGGGCGATGTGGAGGGCCGCTTCGCCCTCGTCGAGATGTACAGCCTCATGCCGGGACGGGAGGGCGAGCAGCGTGCCCTGCTCACGGAGATCCTGGACCTGTCGGAGGACCCTCGAGCGTATGAGGTCCTGGCGGAATTGGCGCTGAAAAAGGGCGACATGGCCTCGGCGGGCCCGCTGATGGCCAAGTATGCCGAGATGGAGGGCGAGGGGCCGCACGTCGCCCTCTCGATGGGTCGGCTCCTGGAGGAGGCGGGCCAGCAGGAGGAGGCCCGTGAGAAGTACCGCGAGGCGATCTCAGGCGGGGCGGCGGCGCCGGGCCTGGACCTGCTCACCACCAGCTATCTGCGTGAGAATCGGCCCGCTGCCGCCCGAGAGGAGCTTGCTCGACACGTGGAATCGGCGGACCCGGTCCTTCGGTCGCATGCGCTGCTCCTCATCGGGGACGCCTATGCCTGGCAAGGTCGCTTCGGGGAATCGCTCTCCCGGTACGAGACGGCGCTGGCCGCGGAGGGTGGTGACGTTCCCGCGAAGCTGGAAGATTTGTTGACCTCTGCCGTTTTCGACGTCGAGGAGTTGCTGGCGAGCCCGAGACCGGCGCTCCTGAACCCGGCGGTCTGGAGGCTGCTGGAGGTCGGACGGGGTCAGAAGGCCCTCGATCTGATTGACGCCTCGAAGTTCGTCCACTGGCACGAGTCCCCCCGGCTCCCGCCGATCCGCTACCACGCCCTCCTCTACGCGAGGGGAAGGGCGCTGGAGCTCCTGGATAGAAACGAGGAGGCTATGGCCGCCTACGGCGAGATCCTGGAGCACTGGGGCGAGGCCGTCTCGAATGTGCCGATGATGGCCGACCTCCCGCAGCGTGTCTCCTTGCTGGCCGCTTCGGCCGCGGGCTAAGAAGAGATGCGCGACGTCGCTCGCAGCCGCCTCAGCAAGTGTCTCGCGGTTCTCCTGACGCTCACCACGTTGGCGGCATGCCAGAAGTGGACAACGGTCGAGTCACCCATCGCCTCGACGGTGGGAAAGAACGATCCGGGCCGGGTCCGCGTGACGACCACGGATGGCCGGGTCATGGAGCTGGACTCACCAACCGTGCAGGGGGACAGCTTGACCGGGTCGACTGCGGGAGAGCAGGTGCCGATGGTGGCGATCGCGGAGATCGAGAAGCTCGAGTTCCGGGGGTCGAACGTCGGGCTCACGGTGCTTTCCATCGCGGGAGCGGCGGCCATCGTCGTGGCGGTCGTCCTCGCGACCAACGCCGGAAAGGAGAATCCATGAGCTCGCCCGATTCCGGACCCACGCGCGCGGGCGACCTCGAACCCACGCGCCGAGCCGATCTCGACTCGGCGCGCCGCAACGATGCCGACGTCCGGCCCGCCCTCGAGGTCGGCGAGGAGGTGCTGATCACCGGCGGCATATTCGAGGGCCAGACGGGCGTGGTCGAGGGCGTTTTGCCGAGCGGCAAGCTCCGTGTCGCGGTCGAGACGCGCCGCAGCCTGGCGATCGCTCGGGTCGACCCCGTCCACCTCGAGCCTCTCGGGATCCTGGTCGAGGGTACCGAGGAGACCGGCTGAGCGGTGGTACCGG
>JAUWDL010000117.1 GCA_030608825.1 Gemmatimonadales bacterium | reverse complement strand
GATCGCCGCGTCCCTGGCCCGCTTGCGCAGAGCCTGCTCCGCAGCTTCGTGCTCCGCGATCTCGCGTCCCAGCTGCACATTGGCTCGTTCCAACTGGGCTGTTCGCTCCTCAACCAGGGCCTCCAGTCTGCCGCGGTACCTGTCGACCTCCTCCTCAGTCCGGACCACCTGGTTGGAGAGCTGGACACTCATTACGAGCGCCAGCGGAAGGAATCCGAAGTCGCTCGCCAGGACGAAGGCGACAAGCCCGCTTTCGACGAGGAAGTCGATGGCAAGGGTGGCAACAAAGAGCAGCAACCCCGTGCCCAGAGCCAGGGCTTCGGCGCGCTCGCCCCGCCGGTACTGCCGAACGCACGCGTAGAACAGGAAGCCGATTGTCGCGAGCTGGGTGACGAGGAATGCTACCTCCCACGTGCTCGCGGCGGCATCGAGGAAGGCCAACTGCTCCC
The DNA here is from genome assembly GCA_030608825.1 of Gemmatimonadales bacterium. Classification (GTDB taxonomy): domain Bacteria; phylum Gemmatimonadota; class Gemmatimonadetes; order Palauibacterales; family Palauibacteraceae. The sequence goes on along the minus strand of JAUWDL010000117.1, from coordinate 4,993 downwards.
CCCATGGTAGGGTGATCAGGGCGATGCCGGCGTCCTCGAGGATCCGGCGACCCCGCGCACTGATCCGAGCCGTGGTCCATGGAGGATGCCAGACGACCTCCACGTCGACTCGCTCGATCCCGGGCTCCCGGAGCAGGCGGTCCCGCACGTCCCACTTGATGAAGTCCGTACACGGGCACGCCGTGGCGGTGAAGGTCAGCTCGACGGTGACCACGCCGATCTTCTCATCGGCCGACACCCCGTAGATCAGCCCCAGATCCGCGAGCGATATCGCGAACTCGGGATCCGAAACCTCGTACATCGCCCGCCGGGCCCGCTCGGCGAGATCCACGGGGGGCTCGGCCCACTCGGGCGGCGGCGGAAGCGGCCGACCCTCGCCCATCGTCTCGGCGAGCACGGCCGAGAAGTCCATGCCCTCCTCGAGGGAGACCGACGCCTCCGACCCCGAGGGCAACCTGCCGAGCTGTACCAAGGTCATGCTTCGAGCAATCCTTCGACCGAGTAACGGCTCACCCGCATCCACTCCACGAACTGTTCGTTCATCGGCCCCCGGCCGCGCCAGCGCGCCCACACCTGATCCCACGTGATGGGCTCGTCCAGGAGCCAGCGCTTCGCGTCGGGGTCGTACTGGACGGGAAACTCGAACTCGAGCTCCACCTCTTCGGTGGCCGGATTGACGTGAGCCGGCACCTCGATGCTCAGCTCGTCACAGAGCGGCACGACGGCTTTCAGCCAGGTCTGCCGCAGTTGATCGTTGGTCATCCCCTTGAGCTTGAACTCGAGCTGTGCGTTGTGATGCTTCTTCTCATCCGGCATCCCGAACCACTCGACGCCCATGGGGAACATCCAATCCACCGCGGCCTGCACCATGTCACGGGCTTCCCCGCCGGCCTCGCACAGACGCCTCATCCACACCTCGCCGTGACGGAGGTGGAAGTTCTCCTCCATGCCCACCTTGACGAGTCCGCGCTTCAGCGGCCCGTAGCTCGTGTGCCGATGCACGTCGCCGAGAAGCGTGATGCCGGCCCGGTCGTACAGGCCGTTGGCCGTCACGAGCTCCGCCCAGTTCACCAGCGGCTGGTCGAAGCCGTACGGGTTCTTGAACTTCTCCGGCGGCCGCTCGTACAGCAGCTCATCCCGGTCCACCCCGAGGTCCTCGAGGAGCCTGTAGGCGATGTTCGCATGGCCCAACTCATCCTGGATGATCGCCGTGGCCGAGACCATCGTGTTGGTCGAGGGCGCGTCCTTCGTGGCCATGTAGTACGCGGGGGCGCTCATGAGCTCGGTGTCACCCTGTACCGTCAGCTGGGTGATCAGCGCCTTCTTGTACGTATCGGTCATGTCGGCTTCGGATTCGACGATGAAGCCCTCCTGCACCTTTCGCATCAGCTCGTCGTCGGTGAACCTCGCCATCCAGATCTCCTTATTGTGCGTCGTCCACTCATCTCATGTGGGGAGCGCCAATCTACCGCAGAGGCCTTGACCCTCAAAGCAGGCCGGAAGCGTGCGGCACGAGCCCGAAATCTCACTTTCCGTCCATGAACGGGTAGCGGTAGTCCGTCGCCGGGACGAACGTCTCCTTGATCGTTCGTGGAGACACCCATCGGATCAGGTTGAGCCAGGACCCGGCCTTGTCGTTGGTCCCGCTCGCCCGGCCGCCGCCGAACGGCTGCTGCCCCACCACCGCACCCGTCGGCTTGTCGTTCACGTAGAAATTCCCGGCCGCATGGCGAAGGGCGCTCAGTGCCTCCCGGACCGCCGTGCGGTCGGTTGCGAGGACGGCGCCGGTGAGCGCATAGGGGGACGTGCCGTCTACGAGCTCCAGCGTCTCCGACCACTCCCGGGCGGGGTAGACGTGCACCGTGACCACGGGACCGAAGATCTCCTCGCACATGAGCCGGCTCGCCGGATCGGGGCTGAGCACCAGGGTAGGCTGGATGAAGTAACCGACCTCGTCCGAATACTCGCCGCCCGCCAGAATCTCCATGTCGTCGGAGGCAGCGGCTTGATCGATGTAGGACGTGATGTCCGCGAAGGCACCGCTGTCGATCACGGCTCCCATGAAGTTCCGAAAATCGGCCGGATCGCCGACGCTGATCTGGCCTACCATGTCGAGAACGCGCGTCCTCACCTCCGGCCACAGGTTGTCGGGCACGTAGATCCGCGACGCCGCACTGCACTTCTGCCCCTGGTACTCGAACCCGCCGCGCACGATGGCCACGGCCAGGGACTCCGGGTCGGCACTCTGGTGGGCCAGGATGAAGTCCTTCCCGCCCGTCTCTCCCACGATCCTCGGGTAGGAGCGGTACGATTCGAGATTGGAGCTCGCCTGCCTCCACAGGTGCTGGAAGACGGCCGTCGACCCGGTGAAGTGGATGCCGGCGAACTCAGGACTCGTCAGGAGCGTGTCGCTGAACTCGCCCGAGCGTCCGGGCAGGAGGTTCACGACGCCCGGCGGGAGGCCCGCCTCCATCAGGATCTGAAGGATGTAATGGGCGCTGTACACGGCCGATGAGGCGGGTTTCCAGAGCGAGACGCCGCCCATGATCGCCGGCGCGGTGGGCAGATTGCCGGCGATCGACGTGAAGTTGAAGGGCGTGATCGCGAATACGAAGCCCTCCAGAGGCCGGTAGTCCAGCTGGTTCCACATGCCGGGGGCCGAGTTCGGCTGCTCCTCGTAGATCCGCCGCGCGAAGTCCACGTTGAAGCGCCAGAAGTCGATCAGCTCGCAGGCGCTGTCGATCTCCGCCTGATGGGCGGTCTTGCTCTGACCCAACATCGTTGCCGCGTTCAGCGTCTGCCTCCGCGGTCCGGCGAGGAGCTCCGCGGCCCGAATGAAGACCGCGGCCCGGTCCTCGAAGCTCCAGCTCGACCAGTCACGCCAGGCCTCGCCCGCCGCCTGGACCGCCATCTCGGCCTCCCGGGCGCCTGCCCGGTGCCAGGTGCCGAGCACATGCTTGTGGTCGTGGGGCATGACAGCCTCGACCGTGTCGCCTGTCCTCACTTCCTGGCCGCCGATGATCAGCGGTATCTCGATCTCCTCGGCCGCCATGGTGGCGAGCCTCGCCTTGAGCTCGTCGCGCTCCGGCGATCCGGGCGCGTAGCCCAGAATCGGCTCGTTCTCAGGCACCGGAGGTTTCGCGTCGGCCGCTATCGTCATTCTCGTCTCCTGGCGTGTAATTTGCTATATTGCAAAGTGTTATGGCCTGTTTGGCTTATCTTGGGAACCCTTGGCTGTTCTTTCTGTAGGGGACGGCACGTCGTTCCCGTCAGCTGGCAAAGCGGCATGATCCGCGAGTGGCTCGAACCCGACATGGGGCGGATCATCGGTACCCTACACAGGGTGGATAGAAGATGACAGACGGCATCGATTACCGCGAGCACTGGGAGCGAGGATTGACCTTCGATCGCTTCCTCTCCGAAGAAGTCGAGAAGAACCTCTCGCTCTGGGAGGGGATCTATCAGCGGGCCCGGACTCCGGAGTGGGCCGCACGCCGGTCCGCCGTCGTCGGCGGCCGCTGGAAGCTGTTGGTGCTCGCGGAGGACTGGTGCGGAGACGCCTCGAACACGGTCCCGGTACTGGCCCGGTTCGCCGAGGATCTTCCCAACTTCGAGCTCAGGATCATCAAGCGCGATGAGAGCCTCGAGGTGATGGACCAGTTCCTGACGAACGGGACGCGCTCGATCCCGATGGCCATCATCCTGGACGAGGCTTTCGAGCCCGCGGGAGCGTGGGGTCCGAGACCCGCGGAGCTGCAGGAGTTCGTGATCGGCGAGAAGGCGAAGGGCGAGCGGCCGGCGAAGGAGATCTACGCCGACTCGCGGCGCTGGTACGCCCGCGACCGGGGCGAGGCCACGTTGCGGGAGCTTATCGACACCCTCACGACCGCGGTCGTGATGAGCTGAAGAACCCCTCCGGTTGGTGCCCGGACGGCACGCCGTCCCACTCGTTCACGTGGGCCGTGTCGCCCGGGTCCGGCCGCCGAACTGTCCCATCCGGCTCCCCCCCGCCATAACTTGAGCGCAAAGGTCGTAGTCCGGGTCGAGACTTCTTCGGGATAGCTTCCATGCCATGTCTCTTCGCCCTCGCGACGCTGATAGCGCCGCGGTTGATAATCGTCCTCCTCTGGCTGTTCACGAGCTGGTTCAACGGTCTGTTCGACACGGCGCTGTGGCCGGCCCTGGGCTTCGTCTTTCTCCCGACCTCCTTTCTCTGGTATACGGCCGTGCAGAATTGGAGCGGCGGCGAGTGGGGCGTCCTTCAGATCGTGTTGCTCGTCATCGCCCTGTCGATCGATGTCTCGCCCGCGGGAGGCCGCCGCCGATGAGATCCGAGCCATCACCGGCCGCGCGCCGGAACATCGACCGATCGTCCATCCTGATCGGCTGCCTCCTCGTCCTGTTGGCCGGCCCCGCGAGCGCCGATGCCCAGACGCTGGAGAGCCAGCTCGAGGCGACGGCAGCCCGCTACGCCGAGGCTCGCGCGCAGCATCTGAACCTCATCTCTCCCCGGAACTTCGGGCGAGCGGCGGAGCAGCTGGCTCGGGCACAGCAGGATCACCGGCAGGGCGGCCGTATCGCAGAGATCCGGAAGAAGCTGCTCGAGTCCAACCAGGCACTGGACCGCGCTGAGGAGCTGCGGGAGATCGGCGAGGTGATCATGCGGGGAACGCTCGCCGCCCGGGAACGGGCGCTCGCGGCCAACGCGCCCGATTTCGCGGCGGAGCAGTGGGGAGCCGCCGAGAAGAAGGCCCAGGACGCGGGCCGGAAGGTCGAGGACGGAAATCAGAACGACGCGCGCAGCCGTGCCTCGGAGGCGGAGTCTCTCTACGGCGAGGCCGAGCTCCAGGCGGTCCGGAACAGCGTACTCGGCGAGGCCCGACGCCTCCGCGAGGGGGCGCTGGCCGCCCGGGCCGACGAGCGCGCCCCGCGGACCCTGGCCGGAGCCGACACGCTGCTGGGGCGCGCCAACGCCTCGCTCGGCGTAGATCCC
>JAUWDL010000289.1 GCA_030608825.1 Gemmatimonadales bacterium | reverse complement strand
CGGGGCCCGGCGAAGCTCGGTGACATGATCCAAGACCGGCTGGTCGAATCGACGGAGCTTCCGCCCGGATATAGATTCGAGATTCAAGATGAGTGGAGGTGGCCCGAGGAGGAGCGCCAACAGGTTTACCTGGCGCTCGCTCTGGCTGTTCTGCTCATCTACATGCTGACGGCGGGGCTCTTCGAGTCGCTCGCGGCGCCTCTCGTCGTCCTGCTGACGTTGCCGCTGGCCCTGATCGGTGTCTTCCTCATCTTCTTCTACACGAACGCCACCTTCACGCGAACCGCCTACATCGGAACGATCATGATGTCGGGGATCGTGGTGAACAACGCGATTCTCGTCGTCTATCACATCGGGGAGCTGAGGGAGTGGATGGAGACGAGAGCGGCGATTCTGCAGGGAACGCTGGAGCGCGTGCGGCCGATACTCATGACCACGTTCACGACGGTATTCGGTCTCCTTCCGTTGGTGCTTTTCTCCGGCTCCCAGGACGCCAACATCTGGAACGCCCTGGCTCTGGCGACCATCGGCGGCCTTCTCTCCTCGACGCTGTTCGTGTTGGTGGCGATACCCGTCGCCTATCGATACCTGGTCGCGAGGAGCGGGTGATGGAATCGAGGCACCACGCCCAGGGTCGTGGTTGCGGCCTGCGATGGGTCGGCGTGTCGGCTGCGTGCGCGCTCTTCCTTGCGCTCATCTGGCCATCATCCGCGGCCCAGGCGCACGCCCAGGCAGCCGCGGCGGACACGATTCCCGATGTGCCTCCGATCGCCCGCTCCGACACGATCAGGGAGGGGCTCACCGGCGACTCGGCGGTCTTGCGTCCGTGCCGGAGGACCGAGGGCGCCGGCTGCGTGAGCAAGAGGATGCAGGCCTTCCGGATCCCGCCCGGGGCGTCGATCAACGTCGACGGCCGGCTGGACGATGAGGTGTGGGGATCGGCCACCTTCAGTTCGGACTTCGTGCAGCGAGAGCCGGTCGAGGGCGCGGCCCCCACGGAGCGAACGGAGGTGGCGTTCGCCTACGACGGCAAAAATCTCTACGTCGGCGCGCGGATGTACAGCGAGGACCCGGAGGCCATCCGGGCGGTGATGACCCGCCGGGACAGCGATGGCAACTCGGAGCGCCTGATCGTCTCGCTCGATGGCTACCAGGATCGGCGCACGGCCTACAGCTTTGCCGTGACGGCGGCCGGAGTGCGCCTGGACTGGTATCATCCCAGCGATCGCGCCTTCTCGCGCGACCGATCCTTCGACCCCGTCTGGACGGCCGAGACCGAGATCGACGAGGAAGGTTGGACGGCGGAGATGCGGATCCCCTTCTCGCAGCTCCGGTTCCGCTCCGGCGAGGAGCAGACATGGGGGATCAACGTCAACCGCTATATACCCACGAAGAACGAAGACATCTTCTGGGTGGCCATCCCGAAGGACGAGTCGGGCTGGTCTTCCTGGTTCGGAGACCTCACCGGCATCCAGGCCGTCAACGCGCGCCGGCCCGTCGAGATCGTACCCTACGTCTCTACCGACGCGACCTTTACCAGCGAGGAGTTGTTGGATGAGGCCAATCCGTTCGAGGACGGGACCAAGATCGAGCCCCGATTCGGCCTCGACCTCAAAGCGGGGCTCGGTCCCAACCTGACGCTGGACGCCACCGTCAACCCGGATTTCGGCCAGGTGGAGGCCGATCCCGCCGTGGTGAACCTCTCGCAGTTCGAGGTCTTCTTTCCGGAACGCCGGCCTTTCTTCATCGAGGGCGATCAGCTGCTGCGGGGCAGGGGACCGCGCTATTACTTCTCGCGCCGGATCGGGGCCCCTCCTGGCGGCTCGGCCGAGGGCGACTTCGTGGATGCGGCAGACCTGACGACCATCCTCGGGGCGGCCAAGCTCACCGGTCGTCTCAACTCCGGGCTCTCGGTCGGCGCCCTCGGGGCGCTGACGGCCAACGAGTATGCGACGGTCTTTGATTCGGCGTCTGCTTCCACCGAGGATTTCCGCGTCGAGCCCCTGGCCGGTTGGGGCGTCGTAAGGCTGCAGCAGGAGATCGGCGCCTCGGTGTCCACCGTGGGGCTCACCCTTACCGGGCTTGGGCGGGACGTGGGTTCCTCGACCGAAGATCCGCTCGGGGAGATCCTCACCCGGAACGCGTTCAGCGGAGGCGCCGACTGGAACTTCCGCCTCAAGGGGGGCGAGTACGAGCTGGGGGGCTACACGGGCTTCAGCCGCGTGGGCGGCGATACGGCCGCGATCCGGAAGGTGCAGGAATCCAGCGCCCGCTACTACCAGCGGCCCGATGCAGACTACGTCACCCTCGATCCGACCCGGACCTCGCTCGGCGGGTTCACGGGCGAGATCAACTTCGAGCGCGAGAACGGCGAGCACTGGCTGTGGGAGGTCGAGGGCAGCTTCCAGAGCCCCGGCTTCGAGATCAACGATGTCGGCCAGCTCAACAAGGCGGACCGGATCCGTACGGTCGGAAGGCTCCGGTACCGAGAGAACACGCCGGGACCCCTGCTTCAGGAGTACTCGGTGAGGTCCTTCGGTGGGGCCGGCTGGAACTTCGGCGGAGACCGTCAGTTCACCTTTTTCGAGCTCTTCGGCGAAGCCACCTTCAAGAGCTTCTGGGGCGGCTTCCTTCGTGGAGAGGTCCTCACCCGAGCACAGGACGACAACCTCACCCGCGGCGGCCCTTCGATGGGCAAGGGGTACGGCTGGAACACCGGAGCCGGGTTCTTTAGCGACCGGCGGAAGCGAACGCGGTTTCGGGCGTCGACCTTCTACTTCAACGACGAGCTCGGCGGCTGGAGACTCAATCTGAACGTCGGCATTTCGCTACAACCGACCGAAGCCTTCCAGCTCTCCTTCGACCCGCGGTGGCGCCGCTTCATCAACACCAGGCAGTACGTCGACACCTTCGAGGACGGCCGCCCGGCGACGTTCGGCAAGCGATACGTGTTCGCGACGACGGACCGGAAGACCATCTCGCTCCAGACGCGGCTCAACTACGCGATCACTCCAGATCTAAGCCTGGAGTGGTATGGGGAACCGTTCGTGGAAACGGGCAACTTCTTCGATTACGGAGAGTTGCTCGCGGCCAGGAGCCGCTTCCTGCTGATCTACGGGACGGCGGGCACCGAGATCGAGGAGATCCCGCCCGAGGAGCCGGGCGACCCCGCC
>JAUWDL010000267.1 GCA_030608825.1 Gemmatimonadales bacterium | reverse complement strand
GGATGTTCCTGGGTATCATGGTGTCGAAGACCTTTCTACCGAAATACTCCCTGGCTTCAGCCGCCACCTGCTTCGACAGGTTGAGGCGGGAGTCGTACATCGTCAGAAGTACACCCTCGATCTGTAATTCCTGATTGATGTTACGCTGCACCAAGCGCACCGTGTTCAGAAGCTGACTGAGCCCCTCGAGAGCGTAGAACTCGCACTGAATGGGTATGATGACGGAATCCGAGGCGGTCAGCGCATTCAGGGTCAGCACGCCCAGGGAGGGCGGCGAATCCACGAGAACGTAGTCATATGAGCCGCGAACGGGCTCCAGAGCCCTCCGCAGTCGGCGGTTGCGGTTCGGCCGCTCCATGAGCTCCACCTCGGCGCCCGCCAGGTCTCTGCTGGCGGGCGCAACATCCAGATACGGAAAATGGACCTCGTGGTGGATCGCGTCGGCCAGTGGCTTCCCCTCGACGACGCACTCGTAGACCGAAGGCCTGCCGGCGTTCTTGCGAATCCCGAACCCGCTGGTCGCGTTACTCTGGGGATCGCAGTCCAGCACCAGAGTGCGTCGCTCCGCGATCGCGAGCGAGGCACCGAGGTTGATGGCTGTCGTGGTTTTCCCGACGCCGCCCTTCTGGTTGGCGATGGAGATGATCCGGCTCATGCGCTCCTCTGCGGGATCAACCAGCGGGCTCCAGCGCCTTCACATCCGGTCGCCCGCAGCAAGTGCGGGAGGCCTGGCGAGCCGAATTCGTCCATATCGTCGAGTCGAGAACAGCTGAAACCGCCGCTTGTTGAGGACGGATGTTCGGGACGTGGGCAATATAGAGCCCTGTCGGTGGCCACGCCAAGCAGAGAGTGTTCCACGTGAAACACAGCGTTCCACGATTGTGGAAAACAACCCATGTAACGTGGTGTCAGGATCTTAACCCTACCAACCTGCTCATCCACACCGGCGCGGAGACGTCGAACGTCCGGACCGATGCGTCCGAGTGCCGGAGTGTTTCACGTGGAACATCTCCGCCTCTCAGCCCAGGCCGTCCTCCTCCTCGAGGCGTTCACCTGCTCGGTGCCTCGGCTTCGTCGAGATCGACCGCCGTGCCCGAAAGCTCGCGCCTCCGCAGCTCCACGAGGAGGTTCTGCAAGTCAGCCGGCGAAATCCCGGGGATTCTCGCCGCTTGGCCCAGCGTCCGTGGCCGTACCCGCTCAAGCTTCTCCCGCGCCTCTAAGGAGAGCGAACCCATCTCCAGATAGGGCGCCGCTGCGGGCAGCGACATGCTCTCGCGACGACGCAGCGCGTCCACGCGATCCCGCTCCCTGCCCAGGTAGCCCTCGTACTTCACCTCCATCTCGACGAGGGCCAGGACATCGGGATCGAAGCCGTTCGCCTCCAGCGGCCCGTCCGGGCCGACCAGGTCTTCGAGCCGCACCTGCGGACGCTTAAGCAGGACGCGCAGCGGCTGCTTCTGCGATAGCGGGGTCGTGCCGCGCTCCCGCAGGTGCCCGTTCACGGCCATCGGCTCCAGGCTCGTCGTTCTCGCCCAGGATCTCGCCCGCGCCAGCTCCTCCATGAACCGGTCCAGACGCGTGAGTTCGTCCTCGGTGAGCGTTCCGAGCCTCTGCGCAGTCGGGCCCAGGCGTTCGAGGCAGTTGTCCTGCCGCAATGTGAGACGAAACTCGGCGCGAGAGGTGAAGAGACGGTACGGTTCATCCACTCCCCTGGTCACGAGATCATCGACCAGAACCCCCAGGTACGCCTCATCGCGGCCCGGTACCCAGGCTTCCCGCTCGAGCGCGGCCAGCCCGGCGTTGATGCCTGCGACGATCCCCTGCCCGGCCGCCTCCTCGTAACCCGTCGTTCCGTTGATCTGGCCGGCGAAGTAGAGCCCACGCAAAAGCTTGAGCTCCAGCGTGGAGTCTAGCTGCTGCGGCGGGAAGAAGTCGTACTCAATGGCGTATCCCGGCTGCGTCATCCGGGCGTTCTCGAGGCCGGGTACCCGTGCCAGGAACTCGCGCTGCACGTCGGGTGGCATCGACGTGGAGAGTCCGTTCACATACAGCTCGCTCGTTTCCAGCCCTTCGGGCTCGAGGAAGAGCTGGTGGCTCTCCGCCTCGGGGAACTTCTTCACCTTGTCCTCGATCGAGGGGCAATATCGCGGGCCACGCGCGGCGATCGCGCCGCCGTACATGGCGGACTCGCTCAGATTGGCCTCCACGACCTCACGGACCCCGGCGCCCGCCGAGCCGATCCAGCACGGCATTCGCGCAAGACCGCCCGTTCTCTCCCAATGGGAGAACCTCAGCGGCCCCCGTTCGCTCTCCTGTTGGGTGAGCTTCGTGAAATCCACGGTCCGGCCGTCGACCCTCGGAGGTGTTCCCGTCTTGAATCGCTCAGCCGAGAGCCCGAGGTCCAGCAGCTGCTCTGCGAGCTCCACGGAAGGAGGATCCCCCGCGCGGCCGGCCGCGATCGACCGACTCACTCCCATCTTTATGCTGCCTCGCAGAAACGTCCCGGCGGTGAGCACCACTCGCTCCGACCGAAACTCGCTCCCATCGGCGCAAGAGACACCGCTCACCCGGTCTCCCCGAAGCCGGAGCGCGCCGACCATCCCCTGGTAGAGATCGAGCCGCTCGCTTTCCTCCAACAGGGTGCGAATCGCACGCGGATAAAGCCCGCGGTCGCACTGGGCTCGCGGAGCCCAGACGGCAGGCCCCTTGGACCGATTGAGCATTCTTACATGCAGGGTCGAGCGGTCGGTAGCGCGGCCCATCAGGCCTCCGAGCGCATCCACCTCCCTGGCCACGGTCCCTTTGGCGATCCCCCCGATGGCCGGGTTGCAGGACATCTGGGCCACCCGCGCGAGCACACTCGTGATGAGCAGCGTCTCTGCACCCAACCTGGCCGCCGCGTTCGCGGCCTCGCACCCCGCGTGGCCACCTCCCACAACGATCACGTCGTAGCTCGTCTTCATACGTCCCGCTATCCCTCGCCGGCTGTCAACCAGGCGGCAGTCCGATCCGCGCCGCTCGTGAGTATGGCCGGATGCCCTCGACACCGCAGCCGCGCGGCTCGGCGCCGCTCGCATTACCTTGCAGCCGACGAATGGGTCCCATGATCTCCAACGATGCCTTCGACCCAGCCTCACCCGAGGATGCCCGCCGGGCCGTGGTGCTCCGCGGCCGCGTTCAGGGCGTCGGATTCCGTTGGTGGACGCGGGAGATCGCGGGTGAGCTTGGCCTGCGAGGAACCGTGCGAAACCTCTCCGATGGATCGGTGGAGATCCAGGTCGCGGGTCCGATCGCAGGGGTGCAGGCCTTCATCGACAGAATTCGGACCGGCCCCC
>JAUWDL010000078.1 GCA_030608825.1 Gemmatimonadales bacterium | reverse complement strand
GGCTTCATCGAGCATTACGCGGGCCTCATCCTCTATCCCGCCAACTGGCACGCGATCAAGGGATATCTCGCGGCCGGTGTGATCATCATCAACGTGGCGGTTTACGCCCTGGTGATCCGGAGGCTCCGCCGACGCTAGTGCTGGCCGTGCTCGGGCAGGCGCAGCCCTCCCACCAGCTCCGAGAGCGAACCGATACCGGCGCCTGCGAGGTAGGATGAGATCCCCTCCTGAACGGTGGCGGCCGCGGCCGGATCCACGAACGAGGCCGTCCCCACCTGCACCAGGTGGGCACCGGCCAGGATGTACTGGAGGGCATCCTCGCCGGAACGAATCCCGCCGATCCCGATCACCGGCAACGAGCATGCGGTGGCGGCACGCCACGTCAGGTACACGCCCATCGGCAGGATCGCGGGTCCGCTGATTCCGCCCGAGACGTTGCCGATCACCGGCTTCCGGAGGTGGATGTCGATCAACATCCCCGGGAAAGTGTTGATGGTGCTGAGCCCGTCCGCACCGTTCTCCTCGCAGATTCGGGCGTAGATGCCGATGTCGGGCACGTTGGGCGTGAGCTTCACGATAACGGGCCGCTCCGTCTCGCTGCGAAGGCGACCGACGAGCTCGGCGAGCGCCGCCTCGTCGGTTCCGAACATCGTCCCTCCCTTCACGTTCGGACAGGAGACGTTGATCTCGTAGCCGAGAAAGCCCTCCTCACCGTCCAGGCCCGACACCACCGCCGCGTACTCCTCGACCGTACGGCCCACGACGTTCACGAATACATGGGCTCGGGCGAGGTTCTCGCGCAACCACGGCAGCTTCTCGCTCGCGAAGGCGTCGAGGCCGACGTTCTCCAGCCCGATCGCGTTGATCATCCCGCCGGGTGTCTCGGCCACCCGGTGAGGCGGATTCCCCGAGCGCGGCTCGACGCTGACCGCTTTGGTCACGAGCCCGCCCAGCTCGTCGAGCGGGATGAGGCCGGCGTACTCTCTCCCGTAGCCGCAGGTGCCCGAGGCGAGGAGCACGGGCGCCTGGAACTCGACCCCGAAGAGGCTCTGCCTCAGCTCGGGGACCACGTGAGCTCGCTCGCGTAGAACACCGGACCTTCAGTGCAGGCCTTCCTCCAGCGCCCGTCCGCGCCTTGCACGACGCAACCCTGGCAGGTCCCCACGCCGCACCCCATATGCTCCTCGACGGAGACCTGCAGGTCGAAGCCCTCTCGGGCCGCCCGGCCGGCCAGCGCCCGCAGCATCGGCGTCGGACCGCAAGCCAGAACGGTCACCGGGCCCTCCACCCTCAACCCCTCCGTCACCCGGCCACGACGGCCGAGGCTCCCATCTTCCGTCCACACGATCGGCGGCCCGCCGGTCAGCTCCTCGATGAGGCGGGTGTCGAAGACTTTGTCCGCCGTCAGCTCGCCGTACAGCAGATCCACGTCGAACCCCTGGCGACGCGCGTCTCCCGCCAGGAAAAGGAAAGGCGCGAGACCGACGCCTCCCGCCACGCAGACGACGCGGCTGCCGGGTTCGAGGCGGAAAGGCCTTCCAAGCGGTCCCAGGAGGAGGACGTGTTCACCGGCTCGCAGCTCGGCGAGTCGGCGGCTCCCGACGCCGAAGGCGCGGACGAGAAGCCCGATCCGCCCGTCTTCGGCGCGCCAGGCCACGCTGAACGGCCGCGGGAGGAACGGTGGCGCGAGGTGCTCGAGACCGAAGCCGATCATCACGAACTGCCCCCATTCGGCCCGGCCCGCGATCTCGGGGCTGTCGATCTCCAGCCACCATGTATCGGTGGCGACCCGCCGGCTCGATATCACCTCGGCGCGATGGCGGATGGGAGAGAGGATTTCGGTGGCTTTGGGCTCGATGGCGACCGGCACGTCGACGCTCAGCGTGCCCCCGCCGCCTGGAGCCGGGGGGCGTAGTCGTCGCGATAGGCGGCGATCGCATCCACGATCGCGTCCGCCACGCGCTGTTGTCCCGCCTTGCTGCGCAGGAACTTCTCCTCCTGATCGTTGGAGAGGAAGCCGACCTCCACCAGAATCGAGGGCATGCTGCCGGTCGCTCCGACGAGGACCCACAACCCGTTCTGCTTCACGCCCCGATCGGGCGTTCTGAGAGTCCCCCGGAGGGAGTTCTGCACGTATCCGCCGAAGGTGCCGGACTCACGCTGATAGCTGGTCAGGTTGAGCTGTGCGAGGATGAACTGCACATCCTCGGGCCGCATCCCTTCGCCCTCTTCCTCGTACTGAACGGCGCTGTTCTCGCGCATGGCCAGCTCGCGGGAGAGCTCGGTCCTCGCCTCTCCGAGAAAGAACGTCTCGAAGCCCTGTGCCTTCCGGCTTCTCGACGCGTTGGCGTGAATCGACAGAAACAGGTCCGCCTGTTGGGCGACCGCCAGCTGGGAGCGCTTCTTGAGCGGAATCAGGACGTCGCGGTCGCGCGTCAGCATGGGCTCGACGCCGGGCATTGCCGAGAGCTTCGCGTGGACGAGCTTGGCGATCGCCAGCACCACGTGCTTCTCTCGCGTGCCGCGGCGCCCGGTCGTTCCGGGATCGCGGCCGCCATGTCCCGGATCGATGGCGACCCTCAGGGGCCTCGGGGGCCCGCGGGGCGCCGGAGAGGCCGCGACATCCGTCGTGCGACCGGACTCGCCGCCGCTCCCGGAGACCGCGGTCGCCGCGGCCGTTGCCCCTGACCCGACGGGTCGTCCGCGACTCGTAGCCTGCCCGGTCACCAGGGAGGCGGGAACCCAGTACGTATCATCCGCCTGGTACGGCGGGTTGGGAAGCTGAAGGACCGTCCGGCGGAACCGGAAGAACGGCGACCCGACGTAGAGCTCCAGAGAGGAGCCCTCCACCATCGCGGTCACAACGCCGGCCCGACCCTCGACATCGGTAAATCCCAGGCGCCGGAAATCCTCCAGCGAGATCGCCGGGTACCCGAAGCGGCGATCCATCTCGAGATCGGAGACGCTCGCCGACGCCAGCGACAGGAAGCCCCCGGGGACGTCCTGCGCCCGTGCGGGAGCCGACGAGGCCAGCATGCCGAGGGCGGCGATCGCCGCGAGGAGGCAGCGGGCGCCGCGCGCGCCGCGAAGCGAGAGCATCATGCGCCCTCCCCCGCCCGTCTCACGGCCCTCTCCATCTCGCGCTTGGCCTCGTCGCGCTTCAGGGTCTCCCGCCGATCGTGCGCGCGTTTCCCCTTGGCCAGGCCGAGGGTCACCTTCGCGAGTCCGCGCGGCGTGAAGTAAAGATCCAGCGCGACGAGAGTCAGGCCGCGCTCCGCGGTCTGAGATGCCAGCTTGGCGATCTGCCGACGTTGCATGAGCAGCTTCCGCTTGCGTCTTGGTTCCGGCGGATCGATGGTCGCCGCCGCGTAGGGCGTGATGTGGAGGTTGTACAGCCACATCTCCCCACCCTCGACTCTCGCGTACGGATCGGCAAAACTCGCCTTGCCCGCGCGAAGCGACTTGACCTCCGCACCCAGTAGCACGACTCCTGCCTCGAACCGCTCCAGGATCTCGTAGTCGTGCCGTGCTTTCTTGTTACGGATGACGACCCGCCTCTTCTCGTCCGATCCTCCCACTCCACCTCCGGATCAGCAGGTCGTCTCAACACTGGGCGGGACGCGCTCGGCGCTAGAGCGACCCTACAAAACTACTCGCGGCCGACGCGCGGGCAACCTTTTGGCCTAGTCGAAGAACTCCCGCTGCCTTCTGAGCTTGCGTCGCACCTCGTAGACCTGGGCCACCTCGCCCCCAAGAACGAAGAGGATCGAGGCGTAGTAGCTGGAGATGATGAGCACGACGAGGGTCGCAAAAGCGAAGAAGACGGCCGAGTAATTGGCGTAGTTGGCCACCCACCAGCTGAACCCCATCTTGAGCAGCTCGAAGGTCGTGGCGGCGAAGAGGGACGCGATGATGGCCGTTCGCCACGGCAGGCGGCGCGCGGGCACGTACTTGTAGATAAGAAGGAACATCAGGAAGACGAACGTGAAGGCCGTCAGGAAGGCGAAGGCCTTCTGAGGGGACCCGGCTCTCAGCCCCAGCTGCCCCAGGAACTGTATCCCCCGATCTCCCAGCACGTTCATCGTCGAGGTCACCGCGATGTTGACGGAGAGCAGCAGCGTGCTGACGACCACCATCTGCATGTCGCCGATCTTCCCCCGAACGATGCCCCTGGTGTCCTTGAGATCGAACACCTGATTGAGCGCCGTCCGGAGCGCGCCGAACAGACGGGTGGAGAACCAGACGAAGAGGATGCCACCGATGAGTCCGATCGATCCCGCGCTCGCGATGATCTGGCCGATGTAGGCGCGGGCAGTCTCGATGACCTCGGGGCTCGTAACCGGCATGATCCGCCACAAGGCCTCGAGCACCTCGTCCTCCGCCACTCCGGGTCCGAAGTACGGGCTGAGCACGAGACTGGCCACGTAGATGAGGAGCAGTAGGAAGGGAATGGCCGCGAGCAGGACGCCGAACGTCAGACCGGAGGCGAGGAAGAAGATGTTGTCGTCGGCGGCCCGATTGTAGACGTCCGCCACGAAGTGCCGAAGACGCTGCGGCAGGCTGCCGCCTCTGCGCGTCAAGACACCCGATCCGACGAATATCCCGGAGGGTCGGTCACCACTGTGGGGCGACCGGCTCCCCGGGCGCGCTGTAGCTGTAGCCGAGACTTCGGCCGGTGCGCTCAGCTATCGGACTCGGCGCCCGCCTCCGACTTCTCGAGCGCGACGCGCTCCATCTCCGCCTTGTAGCTGGCCTTCGACTCCGCGACCCGACGCTCGAGGTCATCCCGCGTCTTCTTCGCGGTATCGCGACCGGCCTTCAGAGCCTCTTCCGCCTGCCGCTTCCGGCCCTGAAGCTCGTCTTTCGCCGTCTCGAGCCGCTCGCCGACGTCCTCGCGAACCCGCCCGTACGTCTCCTCGGCGGAGTCCTTCAGCTCGGCCAGCTTCTCCTCGGCTCCCTGGCGAAGCCGGCGGGCGCCCTCCTTCAACTCACGCTGGGTTTCCTCGCCCGTCTTCGGCGCGTAAAGCAGCGCGAGCATGGCGCCGGTGGCCAGCCCCCACAGGAAGGGGCCGAGGCTGCTCCCTCTCTCGATGACGATCTGTGGCATATCCCTGTCGCTCGACATTGTGATGTCCCTTGCTTGGTGATGTCCCTTGCCTTGGTGTCGCCGCGAAACGGCTCTCACTCGATGGCTGCGCCGCACAACCCTTCCACGGAAACCCGAGATGGCCGGCCCCGGAGCCGTGGCCGGGAAGACACTCGAAATCTAAGAGAATCGCCGGCCCGGTACAACGAAGCTCCAGCAGATCGCGGAAAACCCGTGGGGAGTCGCGTTACGAGCGCTGCTAGTCGCCCCCCGTCTCGACGACCCGCCTGTACGCGTCCGGATCCCAGGCGGGTGGCTCATCGGCGTTGGCGATCTCCAACCCCAGAAGGTAAACGAGGCGAACGATGCGGGCCGTCTTCTCTGAATCGATCTTCTCCGGTTCATCCGACGGCCTGTGGTAGTCGGCGTGGACACCATTGAAGAAGAACAGGATCGGCACGCCTCTTCGCGCGAAGTTGTAGTGGTCCGAGCGGTAGTAGAAGCGCTCCTCGGGCCACATGTCGTCGACCACCTCGAGGCCCAGCTCGGGGTGCTCCGCGACGATGCGGTCCGCCGTGGCGCCCAGCGACGACTCCCCCTTGCCGATCGCGGCGATCGTGTCCGTCCAGTTCCGGCCGATCATGTCCATGTTCAGGTTCGCCACCGTCTTCTCGAGCGGGAAGAGCGGGTGCTCGCCGTACCACTCGGAGCCGAGCATTCCTTTCTCCTCGCCGCTCACGGTCATGAACACGACGGACCGCCTGGGACGCGGGCCGGTCGAGAAGGCCTGCGCCAGCTCGATGATACCGGCGGTGCCGGAAGCATCGTCATCCGCTCCGTTGTAGATGGAGTCGCCGTTCACGGGTCGACCTGTCCCCACGTGGTCCATGTGCGCCGTGAAGACCACGTACTCGTCCCGCAGCGCGGGGTCCGAGCCTTCAAGCCAGCCGATCACGTTCATCGCGCTGTCCGCACGCATCGTCGCGCTGCTCCGAATGTCGGCGGTCCATCCCTCCGGCACCTCGCCGTGCTCGATCGCCCGTTGAAGGGCTCCTGGCAGAGAGCCGAGGGGAACGACGGCGGCGGGAGCCTGCAACGTCTCCGGCCTCCCGACCGAGAGTCGCTTCGACTCGAAGAAAAGTCGGACGCCGTTCACGTACCGATCGGGAGCATCCAGCGCGATGAGCGCGCCAACGGCGCCGCCGTCCAGCACGCCCCTGAGCTCTCCCAGCCGATCACCCAGGGTTTGTGACGTCGCGCGCACGACAACCACCTTCCCCGCCACGTCGTCCGTGGCAGCAGCCAGCGGACCCGATGTGCGAGCCGCCGTCCCGACCGGCAGGGAGATGAAATCGCTCGACGGGTCGAGCGTGTATTCGCCGCTGCTGTGACGCAGGGTCAGGGACTGGCCTGCGCGGGAACCCGGCCGCACTTCGGTCAGCGGGTACCACTGGAAGAAGTCCGTCCCGATCGCCGGCAGGAGGCCGAACGAATCGAATTCTCGCGCGATGTAGCTCGCCGTCTTGGTAAGCCCGGGGCTGGGTGTGTCTCGACCCGCCATCGAATCATGAGCCATGATGCCGACGCGCCGCGCGATGTCG
>JAUWDL010000212.1 GCA_030608825.1 Gemmatimonadales bacterium | reverse complement strand
CTCTCCAATGCCGAGCTGGATGTGTGCGAAGCGGTCATCAACGTGCCCACCAACCCGGAACACAGCTCCCTCAACCTCGGACATGCGGCTCTGATCGTCTTCTACGAGCTCCGGAACGCGGCGGTGGAACTGACCGGCTCGGAGGAGCCCGATCTCGGGCAAAAGCGGCAGCGTCGAGTGCCTCCGGCATCCAGTGAAGAGCTCGAGCGGTTCTTCGAGCTGTGGCGGGAGGCCATGGAGACGCTCGGCCTGTTCACCGGCGTCGATCCGGTCCCGAAGATGAGGAGCTTTCGGGCGATCGTTCAGCGCGCGGCCCCTGACCGAAGGGAGCTCGGACTTCTGGAGGCGACGGCGTTCGAGGTCATCCACTACGAGCGGAGGTTGCGCGAGCGGCTGGCCGGTAGGGCCGAGCCGTCAGAGGATGGCGAGAGCTCTCACCGCTAGAGTTTCGAGAGGGCCCGCCCGATCAACTCGTCGTTCGAGTCGTGACGCTGCATGAGCCCGAGGAGCTCGGACATCGCATCGACGGGGGTGCGATTGTTCAGCTCTCGGCGCATCGCATGTGACACCGTGAGAGCGTCCTCGCTCAGCAACAGCTCCTCCCGCCGCGTCGCGCTCCCGGTCAGATCGATCGCCGGGAAGATCCGTCGATCGGCGAGCTCTCGACTCAGCAAGAGCTCGCTGTTGCCCGTTCCCTTGAACTCCTCGAAGATCACCTGGTCCATTCTCGAGCCCGTGTCGACCAGCGCCGTGGCGATGATCGTGAGCGAGCCACCGCCCTGATCGGAAGAGATCTTGCGGGCGCTGCCCAGGAAGCGCTTCGGCTTTTCCAAGGAGCCGGCGTCCAGTCCGCCCGAGAGCGTTCTCCCCGTCCCCTCCTCGACCGAGTTGTAGCCGCGAGCGAGCCGCGTGATCGAGTCCAGGATGATAACCACGTCTTCACCCATCTCCGCGCGACGGCGCGCCCGTTCGAGGGTGGCCTCCGCTACCGCCACGTGACGCTGGGCGGGGTGGTCGAAGCTCGACGCAATGACCTCGCCGAATCCGCACGCCTCCATCTCGGTCACCTCTTCGGGACGCTCGTCGACGAGAAGGATGAAAAGGGTGGCGTTCGGGTGGTTGGTCACGATGCCTTCCGCGATGGCCTGGAGCACCATGGTCTTCCCGGCCTTGGCCGGTGCCACGATCAATGCTCGCTGGCCCTTTCCGAGCGGGCAGAAGAGATCGATGACGCGGTTGGTGTAGTCCGGGCTCCCGCGTCGGGTGAGGCCGCACTCGAGGATCAGCTGTTCGTAGGGGTGTTGAGCGCTCAGCCTCTGGAACTGACGCCGATGGCCGAGCTGGTCCGGCGGGCAGCCGTTGACCGCGAAGACCTTGCGGAGCGGCGGGCTCTTGCCGTTGCCGGGTGCCTTGCCCGCGATCCCGACGATCTCGTCCCCGCTTCGGAGGTGCCACCGTCCGACGATCTTCTGGCTGACATAGATGTCGTTGTCGCTCGGCGTGTAACCGGCGCTCGCGTTTCGTATGAAACCGGCACCGTTGCCCAGCACCTGGAGGACGCCGAGATAGGTGCCCCCTTCCGAATCGGGCCGTGAGTCTGAACCGTGCTGGTCGCTCGCCTGGGCCGTAGCGGTATGCGCCCTGTCGCTCGCCTCGTTCACCACTTCTCCTCTGAGTTGTACGCCATCTCCGGCAGAACGCCGCCCCGATGAAAAAGGGACCTGCGGTCGCCGCCGACCATGCAGTCATGCAGTCGGCAGACCTGCCCGGAGCTTCTTCGATAGGGTCTCCCCGCCTCAGTGCGCCGAGACTCGCTCGGCCGGCGGGAATCGAAAGGAACGCTGGCGTGCGGCGCTCCAAGGGTGCGGTGCGAGGAGCACCGCGGTCAAGGATAAAACTCCACACCCTACATGAAGGTTCCGCTTCCGTTCGGAGATTCAACGATAGCAAGGATCGTACTCACGCGGGCCCGACGCCGTTTGCCGGGCGAAACCCAACCGGTCGATCCGGTGTACTCCGCCGCTCGAACGCCTCGAGGCCGGCCTACGTGACGCCGATCGACGGTGAGCTTACCGCCGCCCGAGCGCGACAGTATATTGTATCCGTTATATTGTATTCGCTGCGGCTATCCGCGGCGTTTCGTTTTGCGGACCCCACTTACAGGAATGGACACACATGAATCGCTTCTTTACATCAAGCCTGGTCGCCGCCTTTGGGCTCGTCGCCGTGGGCTGTGGCGGCGGGGGAGACGGCGCCGCAAGCGGGGAGGCTCCAGCCACCGAGCAGCCTGCCGCGACCGAGGCCCCGGCCGCAAGTCTGAGCGTGCCGGACTGGATGTCGGTCGATGAGGCCGGCAAGACGGTGACCCTCGAGATCATCGCCGGAAAAGACGACTCGAACAACCGGTGGAACTTCAACGGCTACTCGCGCGGAAACGGGACGATCGTGGTTCCGGCCGGCTACAACGTCGTCATCAATTTCAGGAACGACGATCCCAACATCGCGCACAGCATCGGCGTGGATTCCGGGACCGGGAACTTCCCCGCCACGTTCCAGAATCCCGAGCCGGTGTTCGTGGGTGCAATCAGCGCCAACGCGACGTCGATGCAGGAAGGCACCCAGCCGGGCGCGTCCGAGTCGATCAGCTTCATGGCTGACGCGGCCGGCGACTACTCGCTCATCTGCTACATCCCGGCTCACGCCGCCACGGGTATGTGGATCAACTTCAAGGTCTCGGCGGACGGCGCGGTCGGTTTCGCGAGCTCGTGAGCCTGCCGGCCGCCGGTTAGGCCGACGAGCCGTTTGAGGTTCCTTCCTTTCGGGGGCATTCCGGTGCCCCCGATTTTCTTGCCCGGGGGATTCGATGGATAACGAGAGTCGGGTCTTCGCCCCGCGGATCCTGGAGGGTCGCTCCGCACTGGTCACCGGAGGCGGCTCCGGCATCGGACTGGGAATCGCCGGCTGCCTCGGAGCCGCGGGCGCCAGGGTCGCGATCGCCAGCCGAAGCCTGGAGAAGCTGGAGGCCTCGGCGGAGAAGCTGCGCGCGGCGGGGATCGAGATGCTCGCCCTCGAAGCCAACGTGAGAGAGCCCGATTCCATCCGGAACGCCGTGCTCGCGACGGCCGAAGGCTTCGGCTCGGTCGACATCCTGGTCAACAACGCGGCGGGGAACTTCTACGCTCCCTCCGAGAGCCTCTCCCCGAACGGGTGGCGTGCCGTGGTCGAGACAGATCTTTACGGCACCTTCTTCTCGAGCCAGGCGGTGTTTCCATTCATGCGTGACGCCGGCTACGGTCGGATCGTCTCGATATCGATGACCCTGCACTATCGCGGGTGGCCACAGATGGCTCACGCGTGTGCGGCCAAAGCGGGCATCGATGCGCTGACCCGCACGCTGGCGCTCGAGTGGGCGGAGCATGGGATCACCGTCAACGCCGTCGCGCCGGGACCGATCCCGACGGAGGGCGTGCGAAAGGCATTCACGCCACCCAACGATGAGGCGCCCGATCCGTTTGCGCTCCGGCGCGCCACCGAGGAGTTCGCCAAAGAGGCGATTCCGCTCGGACGGATGGGCGACCCCGAGGACATCGGGAACATGGTGACATACCTCGTCTCTCCAGCCGCGGATTGGGTCACGGGCGCGATCTTCGTCGTGGACGGAGGCGGCTCCCTGAAGGGCGCGTAGCCCGCTCGACCGGGCCGAAAGGGATAGGTTCCTTCCAGAGGATGGCGAGACATTGAGTGAGGAGACTCGAAGATGAAGACAGGACACAGGGGCCTGATGGCCGGTCTCGGTCTGATCGTCGTCCTGGCGGCGGCACCTGATTTGGATGCACAACAACGCCTGAGCCCGCCCGACTCCAGCGAGGTGGAGCTCGCGGGCCGGCAGATCAAGGTGACCTTCTCGAGCCCCT
>JAUWDL010000195.1 GCA_030608825.1 Gemmatimonadales bacterium | reverse complement strand
CGCATGCGCTCAGCCTGATCGAGGAAAAGCCGCAGCACACTTCCAGGATCGCCGGCCGCGTCTTCGGCCTGAGTAACGGGCCTCCCGGCTTGGCGGCACGCCTCGTGTTCGAGCTGCTGGCCGAAGATCACCGGGTGGTGGTCGACGGCGACGGTGTTTGGCGGCTCGCGACGCCACCCTCGAGAGCAGAGCGACCCCTGGATGCGGTGTCGTTCGCCGTGGTGGATGTCGAAACGACCGGCATACCGGTCTCAAAAGGCGGCCGAATCATAGAGATTGCGCTGGCGGAGGTTCGGGGCGGAGTGATCCGGGAGGAGTTCACCACGCTTGTCAACCCGGAGCGTCCCGTGCCGCGCTGGGTCTCGGGGCTCACCGGCATCTCCGGCGAGATGGTGGCCGATGCGCCCAGGTTCCGCGATATCTGCGACGATCTCAGGGAGAGGCTGGAGGGCCGCGTGTTCGTGGCTCACAACGCGGCCTACGACTGGGCCTACGTGAGTGCCGA
This sequence comes from Gemmatimonadales bacterium, assembly GCA_030608825.1. Taxonomy (GTDB): domain Bacteria; phylum Gemmatimonadota; class Gemmatimonadetes; order Palauibacterales; family Palauibacteraceae. The sequence goes on along the minus strand of JAUWDL010000195.1, from coordinate 3,599 downwards.
GATTCAGCGGGCCCGGATGATGATACCGAGCGGACCTCGGCTCTGCACCGTCCGGCTGGCCCGGAAAGCCCTGCCGGGCCTGCACCGTCGTGGCCTGGACTCCCTCGCGAGGTACTACGGAATCGAGATCGACGGCCGCCATCGCGCGTGGGGAGATGCCCGGGCTACGGCGCTCCTGCTCATCCGGCTGCTGGCCGAGGCCGAACGGGAGGGTGTGGAGCACTGGGCGGAGCTGCAGAGCTGGTTGTCCGAACGTCCGAAGCGCCGCCGGCGACGGCGGGGGATCGGATGATCGTCTGCGAGGACGGCGGGGTGCGCATTCGCACGGTGGATGCCGGGCGCCTCAAGCTGGATGGTGGCGCGATGTTCGGGGTCGTTCCGAAGCCGCTGTGGACGCGCCGGATTCCGGCGGACGAGCGCAACCGGATACCGCTGGCCATGCGCTGCCTGCTCGTGGAGACCGGCGGGGAGGTGGTGCTGGTGGATACGGGCCTGGGCAACAAGGAGGATGCCAAGTTCCAGGAGATCTACGGGATTCGTAACGCGGGCAGGCCTACGAGATTGGAAGATTCGCTCAGGGAGGCCGGCGTGGAGCCCGAAGACGTGGACCTCATCATCTGCACCCACCTTCACTTCGACCACGCCGGGGGGAGCACCATGCTGTGCGATGACGGGGCGATTCGCCCCTCGTTCAGCCGGGCCCGCCACCTGGTTCGACGTGGCGAATGGGAGTTTGCCCACGAGGCGAACGAACGGGTAAGAGCCAGCTACCTGCCGACGAGTTTTGCGCCGCTGGCGGAGGCCGGCGTGTTGGAGTTCGTGGAGGAGGACGTGGAGGTGGTGCCGGGGATCAGTGTCGTGCGCACACCAGGCCACACCCCCTACCACCAGTCGGTGATCGTGCGTGCGGGAGGACACACGGTGTTCTATCCCGCGGACCTCGCCCCGACCAGCGCCCACCTCCGGCTTCCCTGGATCATGGGATACGACGTGGAGCCGCTGGTCACTCTGGAGAGCAAGCGCACGTGGCTGACCCGGGCCGGAGCGGAGAACTGGCACATCGTTCTCTGTCACGATCCGAGGGTCGCCACGGGCGTGGCGCGGCCTCGCGAGGGCGGTGGCTGCGAGCTGACGGACGTGCGCTACGACGGCGAGTAGCGTGCGGGTAGTGCGAGTGCGAAGATCGAACCCGAGAGGACGGTGAAGATAATGGACAAGGAGCATACAGCGGTCATAGTCGGCGCGGTCCGCCTGCCCACGGGCCGATTCCTGGGCGGGCTCTCCCCGCTGACCGCTCCAGCGCTGGGCGCGAAGGCGATCGAGGCCGCGGTCGAGAGGTCGGGTGTGCCGGTCGAGGAGATCCAGGACGTGATCATGGGGAACGTGATCCAGGCGGGGGTCGGACAGGCTCCGGCCCGCCAGGCGGCCATCCTGGGCGGGATCCCCGAGACGGTTCCGGCCGTTACGATCAACAAGGTGTGCGGATCCGGCCTGAAGGCCGTGATGCTGGCTGCCCAGGCCATTCGCGCCGGGGACAACCAGGTGATCATCGCCGGAGGCATGGAGTCGATGTCGAACGCCCCCTATCTCGTTCGCGGGTATCGAACGGGGGTCAAATTCGGCGATCGCCAGGTGATCGATGGGCTGATCAACGACGGGCTCTGGTGTTCCTTCGGCGAATGTCACATGGGCGGGTACGCGGAGTACACGGCCATGAAGGCCGAGATCAGTCGGGAAGACCAGGACGAGTTCGCGGTAGCCAGCCACGAGAAGGCGGTTCGAGCCATCGATGCCGGTGAGTTCGATGCCGAGATCGTTCCCGTCGAGGTGCCGGGCCGAAAGGGGTCCGTGGTCGTCGACACCGATGAGACGCCGCGGCGCGACACGTCGATGGAGGCCATGGCGAAGCTGAGGCCCGCGTTCGGTGCCGATGCTCCCCCCGAGGTTCAGGAGCTCAGCGTCACGGCAGGCAACGCCCCGGGCCTGAACGACGGGGCCGCGGCCACGGTCATCACCTCCGAGGCGTTCGCCGCGGCGAACGGCCTGGACATCCTTGCACGAATCTCGGCATATTCGGTCGGCGCGACGGCCCCCCGCGATCTCTTTTTCGCTCCGGTCGTGGCCGTGCGGAAGCTGATGGAGGCCGAGGGCACCACGGCGGACGATTACGGCTTGTTCGAGATGAACGAAGCGTTTGCCGTCCAGGTCCTGGCCGACGGCCGTCAGCTGGGGGTGGATTGGGACCGTGTGAACGTCCGAGGCGGTGCCGTGGCGCTCGGGCACCCGATCGGGGCTTCGGGTGCGCGCATCCTCACGACACTCGTGCATGCGATGCGGGATCGGGACGTCGACAAGGGCCTTGCAACGCTCTGTCTGGGCGGCGGGAACGCGGTCGCCATGAGCATAGAACTCGCTTGATACTGACTATGATAACTGCAAACAAAACAATACCATCTGGAACACGTACCGCGCGCGTTGAGCGCAGTCTGCTGCGGGCGTTGGCAGTCGTGGTCTTCGCGGCACTGACGGCGATTGGAGCGAAGCTGGCCGTGCCGCTGCCGGGCACGGCGGTGCCGTTCACCCTGCAGGTCTTCGCGGTCCTGCTGAGCGGCATCGCTCTCGGGCCGCGCCTGGGCGCGTCCAGCCAGTTGCTGTACCTGGGGGCGGGCATCGCCGGCCTGCCGGTTTTCATGGCCGGAGGAGGCCTGGCGTACCTGCTCGGGCCGACGGGAGGCTATCTGTTGGCGTTTCCCATCGCGGCCGCGATCGTGGGTTGGGCGGCCGGCAGATCCAGGGAAGTTTTTCCCATGATCGCGGGGGCGGTTCTGAGTGTCGCATTCATCCACCTGTCCGGCATCTCCTGGCTGGCCACGCTCGGGGGTGGATCGGGGGCGTTCCGGGTGGGAGTGCTTCCGTTTCTACCGGGGGATGTTCTGAAGATCGCGCTCGCCGTCCTCATCGGCGGACGGCTGCGCGCTCGTCTTCGCGGCGCTCTCGGTTAGCCGCCCGAGCTCGGGGAGAGTTCGGTGATCCTGCGCGGGTCGGAGGGTCGCCTACGCACGGGTTGGCGGCTCGGCCTCTTCGTGGTGGCATTCCTGACCCTCCTGCTCACTCTCAGCCAGCTGGCGGAGTGGCTGGGTGCGCCGTGGCTCACCGGCGCCTGGCCGGAGCGCTGGGCCTTTCTGGTGCCGCTGGCGGCGGTGAGCCTCGCGAGCTGGTTCATGATGGAGGGCGTCGAGGGCAAGCCCCTGGCCGCGCTCGGTTTGCCTGTCGACCGCCTCGTCCCCTCCTCGTTCGGCAGCGGCGCGCTGCTTGGCATCTCGCTCATGGGCCTCGTGGTTCTGGTCATGGTCGTGTCCGGGGCCCTCGCGTGGGCGCGAGAGCCTGCGACCGCCGCACACGCCGTCGGCACGTTCCTCGAGCTCAGCGCCTTCCTGGCGGTGGCGGCCTTCGCGGAGGAGTTGCTGCTCAGGGGATATCCGCTGCAGGTGATCGCGGAAGCCCTCGGCGGCCCTGCGGCGGTCCTGCTGACGGCCGTGGTGTTCGCCGGCCTTCACGCCCTGAATCCCCACGTCTCACCTCTCGCTCTCGTCAACATC
>JAUWDL010000294.1 GCA_030608825.1 Gemmatimonadales bacterium | reverse complement strand
TGGGCCCCCGCCGGGCTCCTGCTGGCGACCATCGCCGGAGGCGGACCAGCGTGCGGCGAGACCGGGGATGTGGAGCCGGCACGGGGCGCCGACTCGCGACCTTCGGTGACCGCCGGCGACGGTGGGGCCGGGGACCAGGAGACCGGGCTGAGGGTCGACGCCCAGGGGGGAACCGTAACCCGAGAAGCGCAGATTCGGGTGGGGGGCAGCACCGTAATCGTCGAGATCGCGGACGATCCGGACGTCCGCAGCCGTGGTCTGATGAACCGCGACTCCCTTCCCGAGGACCACGGCATGCTCTTCGTGTATCCGGAGGAGCAGATCCTGTCCTTCTGGATGCGAAACACGCGTATCCCGCTGGACATAGCGTTCATCGACCGCAACGGCTTCATCCTGGAGATCCAGCAGATGGAGCCTCACGACGACGTATCGCACGCCTCCAAGCAGCCGGCCATGTACGCCCTGGAGCTGAGAATGGGCTGGTTCGAGGACCACGGCGTGGAGCCGGGCGAGCGAGTGGAGTTCTAGACCGATGACTACCAAGATGGAGGACTCGCCTTCGGCGCAGACCGCGGCCGTGGAGCGGGTCGAGAAGGATTCGATGGGTGAGGTGCGCATACCGGCGGGGATGCTGTACGGCGCTCAGACCGAGCGGGCTCGACGGAACTTCCCCATCAGCGGCGTTCGGTTCGGGCGTCGGTTCATTCAAGCGCTCGGAGCGATCAAGAAGGCGGCCGCCGAGGTGAACTCGGAGCTCGGCCTTCTGGATAAAGAGCGATCGGAAGCGATCCGGAGCGCGGCCGCCGAGGTGATGGACGGCGCGCTCGACGAGCACTTCGTGCTGGACATCTTCCAGACGGGCTCGGGCACCTCCACCAACATGAACGCCAACGAGGTCATAGCGAATCGCGCGATTCAGCTCCTGGGAGGCGAGGTTGGTTCCAAGGAGCCCGTCCACCCGAACGACCACGTCAACCTCGGGCAGTCGTCCAATGACGTGATCCCGACCGCCACCCACGTGGCGGCCGTCGTCGCGATAGGAGAGGAGCTGCTGCCGGGCCTACGGCGCCTCGCTGAGGCGCTGAGGGCGAAGGCGGAGGAGTTCGACGACGTGGCAAAGGCCGGGCGGACACATCTTCAGGACGCCACGCCCGTGCGCCTCGGGCAGGAGTTCGCGGGATACGCCAGCCAGCTGGAGCACGGCATCCGGCGGGCTGAAGCCGCGTCTCGGTCGTTGGAGGAGCTGGCGATCGGAGGCACCGCCGTCGGGACCGGCATCAACACGCACGCCGAGTTCGCTCCGCGCATGGTCGAGAGCCTGTCCCGGGAGTTCGGTGCGGAGTTCTACGAAGCCGAGAACCACTTCGAGGCGCAGGGCTCGCGCGACGCGGTCGTCGAGGCCAGCGGGATGCTGAAGACCATCGCCTCGAGCCTGGCCAAGATCGCCGGCGACCTTCGCCTACTGGCCACTGGCCCACGCACCGGCTTCGGCGAGATCAACCTCCCCGCCGTGCAACCGGGATCCTCGATCATGCCGGGAAAGGTCAACCCGGTGATGGTCGAGTCGGTGTGCCAGGTCGCCGCCCAGGTGACGGGGAACGACACGGCGATCACGCTCGGAGGACAGCACGGCCACCTGGAGCTGAACGTCATGCAGCCGCTCATGACACACAACCTCCTCGAGTCGATCCACATACTCGGGTCGGTGAGCCGCGAGTTCGCCGACCGTTGCGTGGCGGGGATCACCGTGAATCGCGAGCGATGCCAACGCTTCGCCGAGTCCACCGCCGCCCTTGCCACGGCGCTGGCTCCGTCGATCGGCTACGACAAGGCGGCCGAGGTGGCCAAGAAGTCCCTCAGGGAGGACAAGACGTTGCGCGAGGTGGTTCTGGAGGAGGGACTGCTTTCCGAGGAGGAGCTGGAGCGGCTTCTCGACTTTCGGGCGATGACCGAGCCGGGGATCCGCTAGAAAGGACGCCCAAGTATGCGATTGATCGCCGGTACCAAGAAGGGAGTCCAGGTGCTGCGCTGGCTCAAGGGCGAGCGTGCGGCGAGCCTTCTGACGCGGGCTCTCGAGGCCGAGCGAATCCGGGCCGCCGCCGTCCACGGGTCGGCGGTATTCGTCGGCACCGGCAACGGGAAGGTCTTCGTCTCGAAGGACCGGGGTTCCTCGTGGGAGCCGATGCAGGACGGCCTGGAGTGCGATGCCGTGTGCAGCCTGGCCGCGGGAACGGGCGCCGGCTCGCGACTGTACGCCGGAACGGAGCCGGCCGCGATGTTCGTCTTCGACGATGCGGCGGGTGCCTGGCGCGAGCTGGAGTCCTTTCGCGCGATGGAGCCGGCCGAGGAGTGGCGCGGCTACGCCGACCGTCTCGCCCACGTTCAGACGATACAGGTGGATCCTCATGCGGACCGGCGACTCTACGCGGGTGTGGAGGTGGGGGGCGCGTACGCGAGCGAGGATCGGGGGCGCAGTTGGCAGGTCATCGGCGACGGCCTGTACGAGGACATCCACGTGCTCGCCGTGGACCCCCGAGCCGGCTCCCGGATGTACGCGGCCACCGGCGGCGGCCTGTATTCGAGCGGGGACCGAGGCCTGTCCTGGCAGCAGCACCCTGACGAGGTCGGTTCGTTGTTCAGCACGGCGCTACTCGTCCGATCGGATCGGACCGGAGAGACCGTACTCTATCTCGCGACCGCGGAAGGGACCCCGGCCACGTGGACCCGGCACGGCGCAAAGGCGCGGCTGCACGTGAGCCGTGACGCCGGAGGCACCTGGAAGGAGGCTTCGGTCGGTGCCCTTCGCTATCGCAAGAACGCGTACTCGGTGGTTGCGGCCGATCCGGAGGACCCCGAGGGAGCCTTCGTGGCCACGGGAGGGGGCAGCGTGTACCACAGCTCCCGGTGCGGCGAGTTCTGCGTGAGGATCCACCGCGGCGAGACGATTCGGACGCTACTGGCGATCTGACCGGTTCGAGAAACGAGTTCGAGGAGGGTTTCGTGATAGATCGGAAGCGATTCGAGGTGGCTCTTCTGCGGTGCGGGTTGGCGCTGAGTCTTCTCTTGCCGCCCGTCCAACAAATCGGCGATTTCGGGGTCGCTCTGGCCCAGGAGAGCTCCCCGCCGACGGCCGATC
>JAUWDL010000051.1 GCA_030608825.1 Gemmatimonadales bacterium | reverse complement strand
GCCCAACGTCGTGATCGTGTTGATCGACGACATCGGTTTCGGGGCCGCGAGCATGTTCGGCGGTTCGATCCAGACGCCGACTCTGGACCGGCTCGCGCAAAGCGGCCTGCGTTACAACCAGTTCCATACCACGGCTCTGTGCTCGCCCACCCGCATGGCGATCTTGACCGGCCGCAACCACCATTCGGCGAACGCGGGCTCGGTCATGGAAGTGGCGACCGGGTTTCCTGGCAATCAAGGTAGACGGCCGCAAAGCGTCGCGCCGTTCGCCGAGATGCTCCGATTGAATGGCTATAGCACAGCGGCCTTCGGCAAGTACCATGAGACGGCGCCGTGGGAGGTGAGCGTTTCGGGCCCGTTCGACCGCTGGCCGACGCATTCGGGCTTCGACAAGTTCTACGGTTTCATCGGCGGCGAGACCAATCAATGGGCGCCGCTCATCTACGACGGGACGACCAAGATCGAGCCGCCCGACGACCCCGACTACCACTTCACGACCGACATGACCGACCAGGCGATTCTCTGGGCGCAGTACCAGCAGTCGCTGACGCCGGACAAGCCGTTCTTCATCTACTTTGCCACCGGGGCCACGCACGCGCCTCACCACGTACCCGACGAGTGGATCGCCAAGTACGAGGGCAAGTTCGACGGCGGCTGGGACGAGTACCGCGCGCAGACGCTGGCACGGCAGATCGAGCTTGGCGTAGTGCCTCCGGGCACCGAGCTGGCGGCGAAGCCGGAGGACATCCCGGACTGGGACGCCCTGTCAGCCGAAGAGCAAGGGGTCTATGCCCGCCAGATGGAAGTTTTCGCAGCCTTTGCCGAACACACCGACCATGAGGTCGGCCGGCTGGCCGACGCCATCGAAGCGATAGGCGAGATGGACAACACCCTGTTCATCTACATCTTCGGTGACAACGGCTCCAGCGCCGAGGGAGGGCTCGCCGGGACGTTCAACGAGACCGTCGCGCTGAACGGCCTGCAGGAGGCGGTCGAAGATCAGTTGGAGCTCCTGGACGAGTGGGGCGGCCCCACATCCTATCCCCACTTCCATGCGGGGTGGGCCGTGGCCACCAACACACCGTTCCAATGGACCAAGCAGGTCGCCTCGCACTACGGCGGCACGCGCAATCCTCTGGTCGTCCACTGGCCCGAGGGCATCGACGCGAAGGGCGAGATACGCTCGCAGTGGCACCACGTGACGGATATCGCTCCGACCGTGATGGAGGCCGCCGGCCTACCGTTTCCCACGTCTGTCCACGGCGCGCAGCAGAAACCGTTCGAAGGAGTGAGCCTGGTCTACTCCTTCGACGCTCCCGATGCCGCGGATCGTCACACCACGCAGTACTTCGAGATGTTCGGGAATCGTGCCATCTACCAAGACGGCTGGGTGGCCGCTACCAAGCACCGGACGCCGTGGGCGTCGGCGCCGGACGGACCGCTCGACCAAGACACGTGGGAGCTGTACCACGTCGCCGAGGACTTCAGCCAGGCGAACGATCTGGCCGCCTCGAACCCGACCAAGCTGCGTGAGCTGCAGGACCTCTTCTTCGAAGAAGCGGTCAGGTACAACGTCTTCCCCCTCGACGACAGGGTTTACGAGCGCTTCAACGCCTCTATCGCCGGCCGACCGGACCTGATGGCCGGTCGGACCTCGCTGACGCTGCAAGTGGGAATGACCGGCATGATGGAGAACGCCTTCATCAACGTGAAGAATCGCTCGCACATGATCACCGCCGAGGTCGAGATCCCCGAAGGCGGAGGTGAGGGTGTGATCCTCGCCCAGGGCGGGCGTTTCGCTGGTTGGAGCCTCTACATGAAGGACGGCAGGGTCTCCTACGTCCACAACTGGGTCGGCAAGGAGCGCTATACGATCACGGCTCCGGATCGGCTGCCCCCGGGCAGGGCGACGATCCGCTACGAGTTCACCTATGAAGGCGGCGACCAGCGCGGCATGGGCGGCACCGGAACGATCTTCATGAACGGGCAGAAGGTGGCCGAAGGCCGGATCGAGAAGACCACGCCGTTCCTGTTCTCCGCCGACGAGACCGCCGATGTGGGCGTGGACGAGGCTACGCCGGTCACCGACGAGTACGCCGAGGGACACAACGAGTTCAACGGCAAGATCGAGAGGGTGACGATCGAGCTGCAGTAGGCGCGCCCGGGCGAGAGCACACCGACCGTGCAGCGCAGAAGAGCGGTTCCTTTCGGCCCCCCCCCGCGGGCCACGTAGCGCTTCAGACATCGGATCCGAACGCCGTGATCCGAACCCCTGAGCGCTAGCACGCTCTAGTCCGGGCGCGCCATCAGCGTCCCCCCCGGCCCAGGTCGGTATGTGTAGTCATAACTACACCACGCCTTGCCAACAGTGTAGTTATAACTATACTATCCGTGCAGATTAGTCAACCTATGCCTACACAGAGAGTCTCACCATGCCCAAGGACTTCGGAAAGCTCCGAACTCGGCAACTCGACCACACGTTCGATCGCCTGTCTCCTCTGCGTTCGGTTGACCGTCCCCGAAAGGGCTGGCTGAAGGTCATTCGTGAGGCTTTAGGTATGACGGTTGAGCAAGCAGCCGAACGTCTCGAGGTGACCAAGTCTATGGTTTCCAAGTACGAACGGGCGGAGCTGGACGAGACAATCACGCTGGCGACGTTACGCCGCGTCGCTTCGGCCCTGGATGCCGAGCTCATGTATACAGTCCTACCGAGGAAGTCCATCGAAGAGCTTCGCCGTGAGAGAGCTCTGACCGCCGCTCGCCGACGCGTGCAGTCTGTGCACCAATCGATGGCGCTGGAAGACCAAGCCGTCTCGGCAGAGGAACGCGAACGTCAGATTGCCGAACTGGCCGATGAGCTACTGAAAGAGAGACCCCGGATAATCTGGGATGAACGAGACTAGATGAACCGTGAGCCAGAAGCGGCGACGCCCCTGTCTGAGGACGAGAAGGACCAGCTTATCCCCGGGCATCTCGTCAATCGAGAGCAACTTAACGAGTGGGAACAGAGGAACATCCTGGAGGCGGAGCAGTGGGCGTTCTCGCAGCGCCGCACGAGGGTCCTGTCCGCCGGTTTTGTGCGAGCGCTCCACCGTCGGATGTTCGACCGAACATGGAAGTGGGCAGGGAGTTTTCGGACCACAGACAGGAACATCGGCGTCCCCGCGCACCAGATTCCAACGGCGCTACGCAACAGTCTCGACGACGCTGAGCACTGGCTTGAAAACGAGGTCTTTCCAATTCCTGAGGTCGCGGTACGACTCCACCACAGGCTTGTATCCGTTCATCCCTTCCCTAACGGTAACGAGCGGCACGCAAGGTTGGCCGCTGACGTGTTGCTGTTCAATCTGAACAAGTCGCGCTTGGACTGGGGTGGCGCGCCTCTGGATTCTTCCGGCCAAAAGCGCGAAGAATACATCAGGGCACTACAGGCTGCCGACGCCGGAGACTTCAACCCCTTACTCCAGTTTGTCGGCTTGGTCTAGAGGCGTTTCGGGCGCGCTCTTCGTCTACCGCAGGAGCTCTCTCGACCTCGCCTTTGGTCCCTCTCCGAGCACCTGGCAGATCTCGCCCACCGCCTCCGGCAGCCTTCCGTCGATCATCACGCTCGCCAGCAGCCAGCCGGTAAGCAGGTGTCCTCTCGCCCGGGCCTCGGCCTCCTCGAAGCCAGCCCGCCTAAACACCTCGAACGAGAATTCGAGCCGGGCCCGGTTGACGCTCTCGATGGCTTCCGCCGCGGGCTCGTTGATCTTGCCCAGCTCTCGGATCGCCGTGTCGTATCGAACGCGCTCGTTTCTGTGGACGTAGCGGGCTAGAGCCAGCAGCTTTTCAGGCAGGGTCCCTGGCGTCTCGAAGAACAGATCGATCTCGATCGGCATCGTCTGCTCTCGCCAGTCCTCGGCGAGCGCCGTCAGGAAGATGGCCTTGCTGTCGAAGTGGGCGTAGAAGCTTCCTTTGGTGACGTCGAGCCGCTCGGCCAGGCCGTCGATTCGAAGCGCCTCCGTACCGCCTTCGCGTAAAGCGTCCAGCCCTGCCGCCAACCACCGTTGTCGCATGCCCATCGCACCGCCTCCCGCCGCACGGCCTGCTGGAACATACTATTTCGTATGGATTACGTGTAAAATAGTACTTATATCATACTATAGAGTATATAAAGAAGCGGTCGATGACAAGCGATCGATAGAGCTTTGGAGAGAGAGTTTCATGACAGTGCTGGAAAAGAGAAGGCGTCTGACCAGGGAGGATTGGCTGGCCAAGGCACTCGACGTTTTGGCGGAAGAGGGGATTGGGGCAGTGTGCATCGAACCGGTGGCGAAGGCGCTGGGCGTGACCAAGGGCAGCTTCTATTGGCACTTCGAAGACCGAGATGAGCTGGTCGAGCGCCTGTTGGAATACTGGGAGACCGAGCATACGGACCGGCTCGGCGATCTGGTCGCGGCCGACTCGAGCGATCCGTCCGAGCAACTGCTCACGCTCCTCGAGCTGGTCACCCCAAGCGATGAGAACCGCTATGATGCTTCGGTGCGGGCCTGGGCTCGCTACGATCCGCGTGCCGCCGCCCACCTGACGCGAGTCGACCAGAAGCGGTTGGACTACGTGCGAGACCTGTTTCTGATGATGGGCTTCTCGAAGGAGCAGGCCGACCTTCGGAGCCGATGGTCGTACTATTACATGATCGGCGAATACTCCGTGCTTGCCATCCCTCCATCGGACGACCAGCGTCTGGATTTCGCGCGACGCAGGCACCGCATGCTCACGGCGCCCCCAGTCCCTGGCTGCTCAGTCCCCGCAGCCCAGCCCGCCGCCGGAGCTGCTATTGCAAAGGAGAACGCCTGAGCCGGTAGCCGGAGGGGCCGGCGTCAGTGATCCGACATGTCCGTGAAGCCCTCGCCGATCGGCTCCTCGGTCGTCGACAGGTCGCACCAGGTGAGCTTCTCGCCGCCCTCGTCGAATCCCCAGGAGAAGTACACCGGCTTCTCGGTCTGGAGCAGGTGATACATGTCGCTGAAGTAGTCCTGCTCCAGCGTCACGACGAGGAAGCCCGCGGCGCTGCGCCCGATCTCGGTAGGGCCGGGCTCGAAGAAGATCCGCACTCCGCTGTCGCCGGGACCTCGGTACGCGGGATCGGGCTCCAGGAACAGGAACCTCTTGAAGTCGTCGGTCGAGCGGCGCGATACGCCGACGCGGTAGGCCTCGATCTCAAGAACTGGCATGGCGGTTCTCCGGTTGGGTATCAGCGTCACGGCGATCCGTCAGGTCTCGCTCAAACCTATCCCCATCGCTCCCTACATGTCATGGCGGCCGGGATTCTCCCTACATTGTGACATGTCCCAGATCTCTAGACGACTGCTGATAGCGGCGGCCGGATTCGGCCTGATGGGAGTTGCGCCCTCTACGGCCCATGCCCAGGGCTTTCTTCTCGACCTCTACGCGGGAGTCGGGCTACCCACGGGCCGGCTGAACGACTTGACGGGTGCGGGCTTCTCGGGCGGAATGGGGCTCGGCTACGTCTTCAATCGTGCGGTGGGGGTTCGCGCCGACTTCGCGGGCGAGTGGCTGAAGGGACAGGATCCGGTCGTGTCGCCGCTTCCCGACATCGATCAGGCCTTCTTCGGCCGCGACGTCAACCTGTATCACTACGATGCGGCGATCATGATCAACGCGACCGATCCGAGGCAGACGAACTGGATTGTCGCGATCGACGCGGGAGTGGGCGCCACGACGATACAGTTCAGAGGCGATGAGCTGGACAGGCCGGATTCGGAGACCCGGTTCACGATCCCGGTCGGCGTCGGGGTCGGCTATCTGGTCTCAGAGACCGTTGACGTGTTCATACGCGGCCGCTGGTACCTCATCTTCACCGACGCCTCCCGCTTCGGTGGCTCGACCTGGTCGTCATTCCCGATCTGGGGCGGATTCGGAATTCGCGCCGGCTGACCGGCGGTGTCAGACCCTGGTCCGCCGGCGTCAGAAGTCAGTCGGTCCGGCTTCGGAGGGGAGCGCCTCCGACTTCTTGGCCTCGATCAGCGACTCCATGAAGTCCTGCCGCTCGGCCAGAAGCTCCGTTCGCTGGTCGATTCCCTCGACGAGCTGACGGATCTCTCGTACGCCCAACTCCAGCCGCTCGAGCCGGTCCCGGTCCGGGGAGCTCTCGTGGCGCATTTTCATCCACTCCTCGAGCACCCTCCCGAGGCGGCGGCTCAGCGGAAAGAGGAGGACGAAAATTCCGATCATGAACGTCGCGATCAGCGGAGCGATTGCGTCGACCATGCCTGGGGGCATCTTGGATCCTTGTCGTGTCGCGGTTGTGGACGGTGGGGAGGACGGCAGCATCTGCCGTTCCCAACTATTCTACGAGGGTCCAACCGGGAGGGTTTCAACGCGTGAGTACCGAGGCCGCAACCCTGGGCGGCGGGTGCTTCTGGTGCCTGGAGGCCGTCTTCGAGCTGCTGGAGGGTGTCGAGCGCGTGGAGTCGGGCTACGCCGGCGGCAGCGCGCCGAGCCCGACGTACGATGAGGTCTGCAGGGGAACGACCGGGCATGCCGAAGTGGTGCAGGTCACCTTCGATCCCGCCGTGACCAGCTACCGGGAGATCCTGGAGGTCTTCTTCGCCACCCACGACCCGACGACCCTGAATCGGCAGGGGCCGGATGTAGGGACCCAATACCGCTCTGCGATCTTCTATCACTCGGAGGATCAAAAGGAGACGGCGCAGGCCCTGATCGCGGAGCTGGAGAAGAGCGGGGTCTTTCCCGGCTCGATCGTGACCGAGGTGGCCGAGCTCGACGAGTTCCATCCTGCAGAGGCGCATCACCAGGAGTTCTACCGCAACAACCCGAGCCAGCCGTACTGCACCTTCCTCATCGATCCCAAAGTGGCGAAGTTCCGCCAGAAGTTCGCGGACCGGCTAAAGCCGACCCCTCCCGGCGCCTAGCGAGATGGCCGGTCCCTCGAGCTCTCCGAGCGCCCAGGGGGACGCGAAGCCGCGGATCATCATCGTGGGCGGTGGGTTCGGCGGTTTGGAGGCGGCCAGAGCGCTGGCCAGGGCCGATGCCGAGATCGTGCTGTTCGACCGGCACAACCACCACCTCTTCCAGCCCCTCCTCTACCAAGTCGCGACGGCGGCTCTCTCACCCGCGAACATCGCGGCGCCGATCCGGAAGATCCTCGCGAAGCAGAAGAACTGCGACGTGATCATGTCCGAGGTCACGGAGGTGGACCTCGAGAGCCGGACCGTGACGGTGACGGATCAGAGGTACGCCTACGATTACCTGGTCCTCGCGGCCGGCGCCCGCACCAACTACTTCGGCAACGACGCCTGGTCGGAGGTGGCTCCGGGCCTGAAGAACATCTCCGAGGCGATCGAAGTGCGCAGCCGCTTCCTCCTGGCGTTCGAGCAAGCTGAGATCGAGACGGACGAGGAGGCTCGACGGGCGGCACTCACCTTCGTGATCGTCGGCGCCGGCCCGACCGGCGTGGAGTTGGCGGGAGCGATGGCGGAGATCAGCCGTCAGACGCTGAGGGCCGACTTCAGGCGCATCGACACGAGCACGGTGCGGGTCATCCTGATCGACGCGGAGGACCGCGTGCTGTCGACCTTCACGCCGGAGCTCTCCGATCGTGCGCAGCGGGATCTCGAGCAGCTAGGCGTC
>JAUWDL010000054.1 GCA_030608825.1 Gemmatimonadales bacterium | reverse complement strand
ATGGGCCGGCCCCTGAGGCAGGAGGCTACGGTTTGACGAGCAGATACCCCACCATCTCGAGGTGGAGCGCGGAGCAGAACTCGGTGCAGTAGTACGGGAAGACCCCCGCCTCATCCGCCGTGAAGCGAATGACCTGCGACTCACCGGGCTCGATGCTCACGTTGATGTTGTACTTGTTGACGGCCAGGCCGTGCGTGGCGTCCAGCGCCTGCTCGATGTTGGTGATGTGGATCACCACCTCATCGCCCCGGTTCACCTCGATGTGCTCGGGCGTGAAGTGGCTCCGCACCGCGGTCATGTACACGTGCACCTCGTTGCCGCGGCGCTCGATCCTCTCCTCGCCCGGCAGTGCCGGATCCTCGGCCGGCGCCATCCTGCGTGGATCGAAGCCCACCTGGGGGTAGATCTGCCACACGTCCAGCTTGTCGGCCTTGATCATCTGCGCGTAGTGCGGCTCCCCGATGCCGATCGGCGAGTCGTACAGCAGCTGCATCTGCGGACCCGTGATGTCGATCAGCTGGAAGTTCTGCGGGAGCAGTGGGCCAACCGGCGTGAACCGGTCGATCGACCACTTGTTCAGCGAGATCAGGTAGTTTCCGTCGGGAGACTTCGTGTCGCCCTCCGCCGCCGCCAGGTGTCCGACGTTGTAGTGGACCGGCAGTTTCTCGATCAGCTCCATCTTGTTGTAGTCCCACTTCGCCACGGACGGCTCGAGGAAGAGGCTCGTGAACGCGATGCCGTCGGACCCGAACTGCGTGTGCAGCGGGCCGAGCCCGAGCTCCACCTGTCCGTCGATGACCGAGTCGAAGTTCAGGATCGGGACCCCGTATGGATCCGTGCCCGAGAAGTCCTGGTTCGCGATCGCCTGCTGGATCTTCTCCCAGGAGTAGACCGTGGCGTGCGGATCCAGTTTCCCGGAGACGATGATCCTCGTGCCGTCCGGCGTCACGTCGGCGCCGTGCGGGCTCTTCGGCTCCGGAGTGAAGTAGAGCAGGCCCTCCTCCACGGCCGTCTGGATCGGAATGACCCGGCGTCCCTGGATCTCGACCGTCTTGCCCGGCTGCGCCGCGACCTCGGCGGCGGCCTGCCAGTTGACGATGGCCATGTAGTCCATGTCGTTGGCCGAGCAGCCCGCTTCGAACGGCGGGTTGCCCTTCATGATTCCGCCGGTGGCCATTTCACTGCAGAAGCTGTTCAGGAACGCCCAGCCGAACGACGGGCCCTTACCGGCATCCGACAGGTCCTGCCAATACGGGGGCAGCTCGATGGCGAAGGTCTCATCCACGTTGATCCGGCCCGCGTCTCGATCGAACTTCCAGAAGGTGATCGCACCGCGGTACTTCTCCTCGTACTCGCTGAGCGGCGCATAGCTGCCATCCAGCGGCGCGGCGTACTGGGCGGCCTCGATCACGTACTCCGTGTTCGGCGTCACGAACGCGCCGCCGTGGTTCGCTGCCAGGAGAGGATCGGTGACGATCTGCTTCGTCTCGAAGTCCCTCAGGTCGATGACGGCGATTCTGGGGTTCGCCTTGTCGTTGATGAACAGCCACTGCCCGTCGTAGTCCCCGTCCGTCTCGGAGAGTGCCGGGTGGTGGGTGTCGGCCCAGGTGATCGGCCGATTGTTCATCTCGCCTTCGGCCAGCACCTGGTGGGTGTCTTCCGCCCCGTAACCCCATCCCTGCCAGGGCTCGGGCGTGAAGACGGCGATCACCTTGAGGAGCCGCATCGAGGGCACGCCGATCACGAACACCTGCCCCGAGTGGCCGCCGGAGGAGAACAGGAGGTAATCGTCGAACTTTCCAGTGGGCACGTAGGTCTTGAGCGCGGCCGTGACGTCGGCCTGGCTCAAGCCTCGAGCCTGGGCGATGTCACCGATGTCGCCGCTACCCACCTGTTCCCCGCCTCCTCCGCACGACATGGCCAGAAACAGGACTCCCGCGGCAGCCGCCAGCGGGACTCCGACCTTGAACAGCTTTCCATCTCTCATCAGGCGTGCCTCCTTTAGAATGACGTGCCCTGGTGGTGTTGGTGCCTTCGTCGGTGTCCCTTACGCGGGCCCCGTCCCTCGCGCGGACCGCGCCCGGCGCCCGGTTCATCGTCACTGACTGCGAACCGATGCCGCATGCCCCTTTGACCCTGCATTCCCGCTCCGCGGCGATGGCGATGGCCGGCCATGGTCACGTCCACCTCCGATCCCGAGACCGACGAGCTCTGCATGACACCCTCCGTGCGTGCTCGCAGGTACTCGTAGAGGGCTTGGCCCTCATCGGGCTGGACTTTCTGGTCCGGCATCGGCGTGAAGTATTCGGCGAACAGAGCTTTGGCGGTCGAATCGTTTTGGAGCATGGAGTCCGGGGCCGTGACCATGGCATAGATCCACTCGTACGAGCGGCGCTCCGTCACCCCCATGAGATCGGGTCCAACCAGGCGGCCATCTCCGATCTTGTGACAGGCCACGCACCCCTTCTTCGTGAACAGCTCCCCTCCGCGAGTCGCCAGCTCCATATCGACCTCCCCTGCGGGCTGCTCGACGGATGAGCCGGACTCCGACCCCCCGGCTTCCCCGGCAGGCTGCTCGCCCGCCTGGGGTGCCGCGCCGGAGGTCGCTGCGGAGTCGCCATCTCCACCTTTTGCGCACGCGCCCGCCACCACCGTGGCCGCCAGGGTGACCCACAGGGCAGCTCCGGTGAGGCGCACGCGGCCTCTGAGTTTCTCCATGCGGCGTAACCTAGAGAGGTACTTGCGTACTGTCTGTCCGATAAAGCCTGTGCGGGGGTGTCGGGTTTTGGGGAGTCGTTTGTGGGGAGGTTCCTTACACGCTCTCAGATCGCCGAAAGCACGAACGCGACGTCGGCTACGAGGTCAATCCGGGAATCGTGCGGTAAGGGATGCATACAAGAAGCCGATGTCGTCGCTGGGCCCGGTATCCTCGATGAACGACCCGGCGAAAAAGCGGCTGTAGCCCACTTGTCCGAGGAAGTACCGGGCGAACCGGTACGTCGTTGTGACATCGAGCTCGTTTCCGACGGTTCTCGAGTCGCTCTCTCCCGGTGCCCGAACGACCGCGCCACCCGCATTGTACAGTGCGTCGCCTACGCGAGCTCGCCAGAAGTGATAGCCTCTCAAGGCGATGACGAGGCCCTTTATCGGCTCGATTCCGACGCCGACGCTCGGACTGATGACGTTCTGACGACCCACGACATCGGCATAACCGAGATAGGCGTGGCCGAGCGGAAAGAGCTGGTTGAAGGTGCCCACGTCTCCTCCTTCCGAGGAATCGCCGCTTCCGACGTCGAGACCGGCAAGCAGCCAGGGCAGAGCAGGGGCGGGCCCGAACTTGTACGTCAGCACGCTGCCCAGCATGAAGGCCGAGATCCGTTCTTCTCCAAGCGCGCCGAACTGGAAGCTGCCTTCCACGTCGTACTCGAGCCTGGCGCTCTTCGTAGCTCCGCCGATGCGTACCCCGACCGTGTGCCTGTTTTCCCTGCCCGACGTTCCGTTAAACGCCGCGGAATCTCTCACCAGAGCGAGCCAGTAGACGTCCAGGCCCAGGGAGCCGGTGGCCGACGCGTGGGTCGCGTACACCCCGAAGAAGTCCATCCCGGCGTCGCTCCTGTTGAAATCGGACTTCCGGACTTTCACCAGCTGTGCCCAGTATCCCTGAACCTCGACTCCCTTCGTATTCAGGATCGCGCGCGCGCCATCGAACGTTCGTTGCGTGTTCGCCCAATCGAGCGGGCTCACCAGCCTCTGCTTCCCGAAGGACAGCTCCTGGCGGCCGCCCCTCGCCGTAAGCCTGGAGTCCTCGCCGAGGGGAAGGATCACATCGAGCAAGGCGTTCTGGAGTCCCAGATCGTCGGCGTCGATCGGCCGCCGCCCACCGGGAAGGTCGCGCTCCGTGCTCAGAGCGGATCTGCCCTCGACGTAGATTCGAAAGTGGTCGCCGAGGCGAAGATCCGTTCCGACTAGGAGCCGGCCCAGGAGGTAGGTGTCATCCTGATCCGGATCGAAACCGAAGTTGGACCAGCTCTCCACTCGCAGCCGGAGCTCGGCCGCCAGGCTGACCGAAACGGACTCCTGCCCCCGCACGGGTGACGCCATCAGCGCCGATCCCGCGAGAACCGCCATCCCAAGGCGCCGAACGGCCCTGGGGTCCGTGGCCCGCATCAAGCCTCCGGTGTCTTCGGAGCAGGTAGTGAGTCGGTTTGCATCTTCGGGGAGACAGCCCAACGACGTGAGAACGTAGCGACGCTGCTACGAGCGCTCAGCACCTCACCTCCGCGTTCCGCCTTCCATACCACCACCAGGTAGCCGCGATGCAGGTGATGTAATAGGCGATGAACACGTAGATCGCCGCATCCGGCTCGCCAGTAAGTGTAATCGAAGTTCCATAACTCCTCGGGATTACGAAGGCGCCGTAAGCGGCCATCGCCGATGTGAATCCGAGCACCGCCGCCGCCTCCTTGCTGGCATCCTTGAGCGCTTGCGCTTCGGCCTCGGGCCCCTTGCCGGCTGTCTCGCGTTCCAGGACCGTACGGAAAATGACCGGGATCATCTGGAAGGTCGAAGCGTTGCCGACCCCGGTCGCGCCGAAGAGAATCATGAACATGGCGAAGAAGCCCCAGAACGCCCCCGGTTGATCCTTTATGCTCAAGAAGAACAGTACGCCCGCGGCCGCCGCGGTCATGACCGCAAAGGTCCACAGGGTGACCCGACCGCCGCCTAGCCTATCGGAGAGCCAACCGCCGGGCGGCCGGATGAGCGCGCCGACCAGCGGACCGAGGAAGGCGAAAGCCAGCGCATCAACCTCGGGGAATTGAGTCCTGATCAGGAGGGGAAACCCGGCCGAGTAGCCGATGAAGGAACCGAACGTGCCTACATAGAGCCAGACCATGATCCAGTTGTGCTTCCGCTTGAAGATCACCGCCTGCTCTTTGAAGGAGGCCCTGGCGCTGCCGATATCGTTCATGCCGAACCAGG
This sequence comes from Gemmatimonadales bacterium, assembly GCA_030608825.1. Taxonomy (GTDB): domain Bacteria; phylum Gemmatimonadota; class Gemmatimonadetes; order Palauibacterales; family Palauibacteraceae. The sequence continues at coordinate 2,528 of JAUWDL010000054.1, read as the reverse complement.
CCGCGATTGTGGCCACGATCAGGAACGGCACCCAGATGAAGCCTGCGTTCTGCAGCCACATCGGTCTGGCAACTTCGCCCTGCGTCCACGTCTGCGGATCGCCGCCGAGGGCGCCGAAGACGGCGCCGGTGATCACGAGAGGCACCACGAACTGCGCCACGCTGACCCCGAAATTGCCGAGGCCCGCGTTGAGTCCGAGGGCGGCGCCCTTCTGGTTCTGCGGGAAGAAGAAGCTAATGTTGGCCATGGAGGAGGCGAAATTGCCACCGCCGAAGCCGCACAACAGTGCGAGCACCAGGAACAGCCAGTAAGGGGTGGATGGGTTCTGCACGGCGAAGCCTATGCCGACAGCCGGCAGCAGCAACGAGGCGGTGCTCAGCGCCGTCCACAGGCGGCCGCCGAAGATCGGGATCGTGAACGAGTAGAAGATGCGGAGCGTCGCGCCGGACAGGCCCGGAAGCGCGGCCAGCCAGAACAATTGGTCGGTGTCGAACTCGAAGCCGATCGCCGGCAGGTTCACCACGACAACGCTCCAGACCATCCAGACGGCGAAGGCGAGCAGCAGCGCCGGTATCGAGATCCACAGGTTGCGTCTCGCGATGCGCCGGCCGCGGCTCTCCCAGAACTCCGGGTTCTCCGGATCCCAGTCCGTGAGCAGGTGGCGCGGGGGCTTCACGGTTTGCGTGGTCATTTGTCTCTCCGTTGAGTCGCTTCCGACTAGCTGGCCGAGACCGCCACGGCCGGCCCTTCCTCGTCGAACGAGCCCTCGGGCTCCTCGAGAAAGACCAGGCAGTAGAGCACGGCGAAGGCGGCGCCGGCAGCGAGGATGAGGAAGAAGGTGCGGGCGTCCACCAGGGAAAAGAGGACGAGGTAAACAACTGCGCCAACGTTGCCGTACGCGCCTGCCATGCCGGCGATCTGGCCGGTCCTCCGTTTGCTGATCATGGGGATGATCGCGAACGTTGCACCCTCCGCTCCCTGAACGAATATCGAGGTCACGACGGTCATGGCGACCGCCAGATAGAGGGGCCAGGAAGAGTCGATTGCCGCCATCCCAAGGAAGCCCAGGGCGATCCCCGCCATGTAACCCAGCATGACTTTCTTGCGGCTGGACAGCACATCGGAGATCAGGCCGCCGAGCGGGCGAGCCACCAGATTCACCAGGGCGAACGAGGAGGCGAGCAGTCCGGCGAGTGTAGGTGAGATACGGAACGTACCCTCAAAGAAAATCGGTAGTACAGAGATGACCGCCAGCTCGGCCCCGAAGTTGGCGAAGTACGTCGCGTTGAGCGCGGCCACGCTGCTGAACCGGTAACGCTCGCTTTCCGGAACCCCCTTGCGCAGGTACGGAAGGTTGACCTGCAGGGTCTTCACGACATGGGCCACGAATACGAGGGCCAGCGTCGCGTAGATCACGTACAGCATTTGCCGAGAGAGCGCGGGCTCCCCGGAATCTCCGCCCAGGCTGATGCCGGAGGCCCGCCAGGCCAGTAGCCCCATGGCACCAATCAACGGGACCGACCAGACGAGGTACTGGATGAGATCGCCTCGCGAGCTGACCAGCAGGGGCCCGGTCTTTGACACGCCGATGAACGTCCTGCCCTCCGGCATGTCCCGGACGATGAACAGGTAGACGATGCCGTACACCAGCGACACGACACCGTTGACGGCCAGGGCGTACCGCCAGCCGTCCTCCATGTTTCCGAAAAGCTCGAGAGCGATCCAGGGAAGCGTCATCGCGGCCCAGGCGGAGCCGAAGTTCCCCCACCCGGCATAAAAACCCTCGGCCCGCCCCACCATCTTGGGCGGGAACCACTGGGCGACCATGCGGATCCCGACCACGAACCCGGCCCCGATGGTGCTGAGGACGAGCCTGGCAACGAGGAGCTGCATGAAACTGTTGCCGAGAGCGAAGGCGAAAGTCGGGATGGACATCACGATCAGCAGCCCGGCGAAGGATCTGCGGGGCCCGTACCTATCGATCAACGCGCCAATGACGATGCGGGCCGGGATCGTCAACGCGACATTGCAAATGGCGAACAGGTTGATGTGGTCGCGCGTCAGCCACCCATCCGCCCCACCCAGGTCCCGCAACATGGTGGAGGCCAGCGGAGCCATGTTGAACCACACGTAGAAAGTGATGAAGAAAGCGATCCACGTGAAGTGGAGCGTCCGGATGCGCTCCTGCTTGAAGTCAACCAGCTCCGGGATCCTACCGGGCATCACAGCCCTCCTTCCTCTCCCAGCGGGAATCCGTCTCTGGTCCACTGCCGAGGTCTATGAGCCGCTCCGGCACGTCGACGAGGAGGTGGCGGCGTTGGCTGCGGCGGAAAGCGGATCCTCCGCCCGTGATCGCCCGGCTCCCGGTTCAGTTGTTCCTGGGTCGCGCGCTGCTCCAGGCCGCACCCGGGTCCCGGATGGTCTTCCGGTCCCAGTTCCAGATGACCTGCTGATAGGGCCGCACGATGTAGTGCAGCGGTGCCACCATGAAGTGCGCCAGGCGCGTGAACGGAATCATGAACATGATG
>JAUWDL010000027.1 GCA_030608825.1 Gemmatimonadales bacterium | reverse complement strand
GCCAGAACGTCCTCCACGGTGGAGGCGTCGATCACCCAGTCGGGGGCCGGGACGCCGTTCATGAAGATGGCAGGCCGGCAGTATCGAGCAGAGGTGAGACCGCGCATGAAGAGCCTCCACTCGCCCTGCTCGTATCGGACCCTTGTCCGTCTGACCGTCCTGAAGAAGTCGATCAGACGCAGCGTCGAGCGCCGGCGGATCTCCGGATAGAAGACGATCTCGCCGCGCCTGCCCTCGATCCGGTGCGCGAACTGCGAGGCCGCCCACGGCGATCCCCTGATCTGCACGACGAGATCGGCGACGGCGAATGCCGCACCGCTCAGAGAGAGGTTGATCTCGTGTGGACCGGCCCCCGTCAGGTCGACCGGCACGCGGCTGGATGCGAGGTTGAAGTAGCTGGCCGTCACCGTGTCCACTACCGGAGCGACTCCGGCCATCCTGAACCTCCCCGTGGAGTCCGTCAGCGCCTGGACCCCCTGCGCCTCCAGTTCGATGAGGACGTTCGACAGAGGCTCGCCGGTGTCCTCCGAGACCACCGTTCCCGTGAGCACGCGATCCCCGCGCTCCTGGGAGAAGCCAGGGGGCACCACGAGGAGGATCAGAAGGATCGCGACAAGCGATGGTATGAGCTTCCCGAGAGGCCCGGGCACGAGGTCTGTCAGAAGCATGTCGCCTCCGGACGTCTGGCCAACAGCGGCTCTGGGGTTGAAAGATAACTCCTACTGAAGGAAACGCTCCGCACGCGTGGATGGTAACGCGCCGGTTCGAGCACACCTGACAAAACCTGGGGAGAGGAGTCTAAGATGCAGCGCTGGAGCCGCCGCGAGTTCGTTTCGGCATCCGGAAGCGGCCTGGCCGGAGCGGCGATCATCGGCCCGCCCGCGCTCTGGCCCGACGAACGCGCGATGGCCCGGGCCGAGAGCCGCACCGACAGCTTCGAGTTGCTGCGTCGGGAGCAGCGAGCCCGCGGGCCCGACCTTCCGAAGCCGGCCGACTTTCATCGCCTTCCGCTCTCCTGGTACAAGGCGAAGATCCGGGAGCTGAAGAGCGAGGCGAGGAAGCGAGGGGTCGACAGCGGCCTCTTCCTGACCCGGCGGTGGAACATCATCTACGCCACGGGCCTCTTCCACTCGACGACCGAGCGTCCGTTCGCCTGCTTCCTCCCGATGGACGACGATGACGCGCTCATCTGGCTCAACCCCTACCTGGACCAACAACTCGTCAACGATTGGTGGACCACTCGATCCAGCTATTACTTCGACTATCATCATGCCCGCGGCGCCTTCCCCAACCGGGGTGAGGTCATCCAGGGCGACACCGTCAATCTCTACAGGTGGTGGGGCGAGACTCTCGCCGAGCTCGGTTACGGCGGCGGAACGATCGGCGTCGATGGGGACGGGCTGGCTGAGATCGGCGTCCTCCCCGGCCAGGGGGGTGCCGCTCGGCTCGACATGTGGGGCAAGATCGAGACTCCGGAGAGGAAGCGTCCGGAGAGCGGAGCGTTCGGCCAGATGGCCGCCGTCATGCCGGACGCCGGGTTCGTCGACATCAACGACATCATGATCCGGAGCCGGATCGTCAAGGACGAGACGGAGAGCAAGCTCACCCAGCGCGCGATGGACTTCTGGTCGGAGATCCACGCGTTCGCGCGCAACTACCTGCTCGAGCGGGGAACGGAGGCGGTTGATTGGGAGGTCGCCAACGCGGCCCGCCTCTGGGGCACGGCGCGGATCATGAACGAGATCCCGCAGACGGGCGTCCCGCACGATGCCGTTGGCATCTCGGTCGGCGTAGGCTGCCGCACCGGCCGCACGACGGCGTATCCGCATCCCAACCAGATGTTCTGGAAGAAGGTCGAGCCGGGCGACGCGCTGCAGATCTCCGGGGTCGTCCGGGTGGGCGGATATGGGGGAGAGCTGTATCGCTCGTTCCTGATCTCCCCCTGGACGGAGTGGCAGGAGCGCGTCTGGAGCGTGCACACCCGCTGTTACGAGATCCAGGCGGAGGAATCCTACGCGAGCAACACCTGCTCGAACGTGGCCAAGGCCGTCCACGACTATCAGGTCGAGAACGGCATGGAGCACCTCATCTACCACCGGCCGGGACACGGAGAGGGAATGGAAGGACACCAGCCGCCCTATCAGGCCCTCGGAGACTACACGGTGATGCGCGAGGGCATGCACTTCTCGAACGAGCCCGGCCTCTACGATCCGGAGAACGGCTTCGGCTTCAACCACTCCAACAACATCCTCGTCTCGCGCGACGTTGGCTTGCAGATGGGGACGACTCCAGCGACGAGGGAGTGGTGCTTCCTCGAGCTCTAGTCGCGAGACGCCTCGGCGGAGGGTCCGCATGACGCCCGGACGGAGAGCGTGCGGGACCCTCCGGTGAGCGCTCCAGGGCCGACCAGGTACGACCTCCTGGTCGTGGGCGGTGGGACCGCCGGCCTGGTGGCCTCGGCCGGCGCGGCCAGCCTCGGAGCCCGGACCGCCCTTGTCGAGAAGGAGCGCCTCGGCGGCGAGTGTCTCTGGACGGGATGCGTGCCCAGCAAGGCGCTGATCGGATCCGCGCGCATCGCCGAAGCGATGAGGCGGGCGGCCGAGTTCGGCCTCGCGCTCGAGCGAGGCGAGGGCGCTGGCAGCCGCCCGGACGGGCGAGATGCGACGGCCGGCGTGCTCGAGAGCGTGCGGGCCGTCAGGGCGCGAGTCCAGCCTCATGATGACCCGGAGCGGTTCCGCCGCCTGGGTGTAGAGGTGCTCGAGGGCACACCCGCGCGTTTTCTCTCGCCCAGCCGCGTCCAGGCGGGCGACCGCGTCCTCGAAGGTCGCGCCATCCTGGTCGCCACGGGCAGTCGGCCCGCGGTACCTCCCGTGCAGGGCCTTGCCGAGGCCGGCTTCTACACGCACGAGACGGCGTTCGAGGAGGAGGCGCTGCCGCGTTCGGTGGTCGTCCTCGGCGCCGGGCCGATCGGCGTCGAGTTCGCGCAGGCCTACGGCCGCCTCGGGGTCCAGGTGACGCTGGTCGAGATGGCCGCGCGCGTACTCCCCAACGAGGACGCCGAGCTCGCGGAGCAAGTCGGGGAGCACCTTCGGGCGGACGGAGTCCTCGTCCTGACGGGAATGGCGGCCATCTCGGCGGAGCGCTCCGGCTCGGAGGCCGTTCTGAAGCTGGCGGCGGCCGACGGTTCTATGCGGGAGCCAGACGCCGTCCGCACAGTCAGCGCCGAGCGCATCTTCGTGGCGACCGGTCGTCGCCCAAACATCGAGGGCCTCGGCCTAGAGGCGGCGGGCGTCGAGACCGGACGTGACGGGATTCGGGTTGACGGCCGCTTGAGGACCTCGCGCCGGCACATATTCGCCGCGGGCGACGTCACCGGCGGCCTTCAGTTCACCCACGTCGCCGATCACGAGGCACGCTCCGTCCTCAGAAACGCCCTCTTCCCGTTCGGCCGGCGCGTGGACTACTCCGTGGTCCCCTGGGCCGTCTTCACGGATCCTCCGCTTGCCCGGGTGGGTTTGACGGAGGAGGAGGCGAGGGATAGGCACGGAGAGGTCCGAACGTACCGCTACGACACGACTACCCTCGACCGCGTGATCACCGATCGCGAGACGGGTGGCCTCGTCAAGCTGATCACGGACCGGCGGGGCCGCATACTCGGAGGCCACGTTCTGTCGCCGTCGGCGGGCACCATGATCATGGAGGTCGCGCTCGCCATGCGTCACGGACTCGGAATCGCCGACCTCTCGACTCTGATCCATCCTTACCCGACTATGAGCGAAGGAATTCGAAGAGCGGCTGACATGTACTACCGAGAGAAGCTGACAGATCGATCAAGACGATGGCTCGACCGTTACTTCAGGCTAACGCGCCGGCTCTCGGCATGAGGAGGCTCCTGTTCGTGCTCCTCCTGGGAGGCATGCCTGCGTCGGCGGCGATCGCGTCCGTCGCGTTCGCGCAGCTGGCGTCACGGGATACCGTCGACGCCGAGGCCTCGGCGAGCGGCGGGGAGCTTTCTTCGAACGGGTCGGCAGCGAGAATCAGGTCCGAAGAGGTCGCGGTACGCTGGGAGCCGGAGAGTCCGACCGACGGAACGGCGCTGGCCGTAACGGTTCAGACGCCGGCCGGGGGCGGGGAGACCCGGGTCAAAGCCGAGTTGGACGGACGCCCCGTCCGCATGGGCCGGGTGGGTGGAGACTGGTTCGGCCTCGTGGCGCTGCCGACCGACCAGGCGGGACCGATGGAGCTCGTCGTCTCCCACTCTCGCGACGGAGAGCCCGAGGTGACGAGACGCTGGACGGTCCAGGTGAGGCCCCGAACCTACTCGGAGACGCAGCTCAGTGTCGCTCCTCGTTTCACGAGCCCGCCCGCCGAGGTCATGGAGCGAATTGCGCGGGAGCGCGAGCTCGTCCGATCCACCCTGGGTGAAGTCACGGCCGAGTGGTTGATAGATGGCAACTTCGTTCGGCCACGGAACACCCGTATCACCAGCCCCTTCGGTCAGAAGCGCGTCTTCAATGGCGAGCTACAGAGCCGGCACTGGGGGGTCGATCTCGCGGGTGAAGTCGGGACGCCGGTTCGCGTGGCGGGCCGCGGCCGGATCGCGATCGCCCGCAACCTCTACTACGCGGGTAACGCGATCTACGTGGATCACGGCATGGGCGTGTTCAGCGGCTACTACCACCTCTCGCAGATGGATGTGAGCGAGGGAGACTTTGTGGACCGAGGCCAGGTGATCGGGCGGGTCGGCGCCACCGGCCGCGTGACGGGGCCTCATCTCCACTGGAGCTTCTTCGCCGGCGGCGAGAGGCTCGACGCGAGCAGCGTGCTGGATCTGCGCGTGCCTGAAGCGAATCATGCCGAAGCGGAAGCGGCGGAGGCCGGAGCCGGCCCCAGTCAGCGGCGGAGGTCGGCGCCAGCAGTCAGCGAACGCGGCGCACAACCGTAGATTGAGAGAGATGACGAAGATCGCACTTATCCTTGGCGGCGGCGGCTCGCTGGGCACGTACACCGCCGGCGCGGTGACGGAGCTGTTCCGCGGCCTTGCCGGGAACCGAAGCGGCGCGACCGTACAGGTGGGCGCGCTGGCGGGAGCCTCATCAGGAGCGCTCACCGCTGCGCTCGCCGCGCGCGCCCTGGTCGTGAACCCCAACCTCGTCCCGTGGATCGGGGAAGCGTGGATCCGGGGGATGGACGCCGAGGTCCTGCTGAGCACGAACCGCTCGCGCTCGTCCCTTCTGGATGCCGAGGTCCTGGAGGAGATGACCCGGGCGCTCATCACGGCCGGTCCCGCCTCGGACGATGAGCCCTCTCCGATTCTCGCCGAGCCGCTCGGGCTGGGGATCACGCTCTCGAGTCTGCACGGGATCGGCTACCAGCTTCGATACGGGTTCCGGAACCGGCCGGAACGATCCTTCGGCACACGCATGTTCGACGACTGGGCCGCCTTCGAGTTGAGCCCGGCTGATTCAGCGGGCGCGCCGATTTGGGAGGAGGTCCGTCAGGCCGCCGTCGCCTCGGCGAGCTTCCCGTTCGCCTTTCCGCCTCGTCGGCTCGAGCGGCGTGGAAGCCACTTCCGGGGATCGGTGCTGGAGGATCTGGGCGACATAGACATGTGGTACACGGATGGCGGTCTCTTCAACAACGAGCCCGTTCGCCTCGCCAAGCGTCTCGTCGCTCGAGCGGGGAGCGAGGGCGACGACTGGCGATTCGTCTTCGTCGACCCGACGCTCCGGGACTCTCCGGCGGGCGAGGTCGCGGAGGAGGACGCCCCCGGCTCCGCCGTGCAGGTTGCCAGCTTGGTCACACGCGCGTTGCTGGGGCAGGGAAGCGCGAAGGACTGGATCCGCGCGAACCGCACCAACGAACGCCTCGCGATTCTCGACTCGCTCGTCGATCGGCTGCCGGAGATCGCCGACTCGCTCACCGACCCGGAGGCCTTCGAGCTTGGCAGATCGGTCGGCGAGATGGCCGAGAGCGTGTGCGAATGGCGTCTTCTGTGCGGTGCAGGCCGATCACGCCGCGCGGGCGGACCGGCGGAAGGCACGGACCCCGTTCTCGAGCTTCTGGAGGAGAGCCTGGAGCGCATCGAGCGGCGGCACTCGAACGTTCTCGCCCGGGTGAGCTCGCGCGCGGCGCGCAGCCGCCTGGCCAAGCTGATCTTCCTGATCGAGGCGGCCGGTGACCTCGACGACAAGGAGGAGCTGCCCCTCTATCTGGTCGCGCCGCGCCATCGGCTCGCCGGCGACTTTCTCGGCAACTTCGGCGGGCTCTTTTCCCGGGAGTGGCGCGAGGCGGACTACAGGGCCGGGCGGCGGGATGCCAAGAGGCTCCTCGAGACCTCCCTGGCCGACCTCGTGGAGTACGAGGCGGACGACGAGGCGGAGTACGAGGTGCCGGAGATGGTCGGCTCTGTCGAAGCGCTTCGGCCCGAGCAGCGGCGGCGCCTCGAGAGGCTGATCGAACGCGAGGTCGACCGCTCTATCGGAGAGATCGATCCTGGCTTCCTGGGGGCCCTCTTCGGCTTCGCCTGGAAGCCGGCGCTTCGCCGCTGGGCCACCGCACGCGCGATCGACTCCCTGCGCGCCTCCTGACGCTGGCTCGATCGGCCCCTACCCGCCTCCGAGCTCCAGCAGCACCTTGAGGACGCCGGGCCGCGAAGCGTGCTCGAACGCGGCCAGTCCTTCCTCCAGCGGATAGCGGGCAGCTACCAGCGGAGTCACGTCCACGGCGCCTTCCTCCAGTAGGCGCAGGGCGGGCGCGAAGGGCCCGCAGCGTGAACCGACCACGGTGATCTCGTCCACCACCAGCGCGGACGCGTCCACTTCAAGCCTTCCCACGTAGGTGCTCTTCAAGACAAGCGTGCCCCGTGGACGCAGCGCGCGCCGCGCGATCCCGAAGCCCGCGGAATCCCCGGTGCACTCCACTGCGACGTCGAAGCCGGCGTCCTCGACGTCTTCCTCCAGGCAGACAGCGGCCCCTCGCGCTCTCAGGAGCTCCGGCGTCGCCGCGCCGCGTCGCGTGACCACGGTCAGGTCGCAGCCGGTCCCGGCGAGCGTTTGGGCGATGAGGGTTCCGAGCTTGCCGGCGCCTACCACAAGGACGCGATCGCTCGGACCGATCGGCACCTGTTCCTGGATCCGAAGCGCGGCCGCGAGAGGCTCCGTGAAGACCGCCTCCTCGGTCGAGAGGGCATCCGGCAGCCGATGGAGGTTCGGGGCCGGAAGCGTAAGGAGCTCCGCGAACGCGCCATCGCGCCCCGAGATCCCGAGGACCGTCCGCTTCTCACAGTGTGTCCCGAGGCCTCTCACGCACGCCCTGCAGACGCCGCAGACGGCGTTGATCTCGCCCACCACCCGCTTGCCCACGAGCCGAGACGTTTCATCAGCCGAGACGCCGGCTCCGAGGCGCTCGACGACGCCCACGAACTCGTGCCCGGGCACCCCTGCGAAGGGATAGTAGCCGCGCGCGAGCTCGAGATCGGTGTTGCAGATCCCCGCGATGAGGACTCGCACGAGCGCCTCGCCCGGCGGCAGGTCCGGCGGTGGAAGATCAGGGACGAAGCTCAGCTCACCGTCCTCGAGACGGAGACCCTTCATGGCGGGAAGCTGCGCCGACAGGCTGGCACGCTGGTCTCGAGGCGGACGGGGCTAGGTGGCCTGACCGCTCACGCCGGAACGGCCGCCTCGGGCTCGTAGGTCGCGATGCGGCCGGCCAGAGCCGATGCCATGACCGTGTAGGGACTGCCCAGGTACACCTTTCCCGGCCCGCTCCTTCCCGGGAAGTTGCGGTTGATCGAGCTCACCGTGACCTGCTCCGATGAGGTGCTCACACCGGGGCCGGCGTTGATGCAGGCCCCGCAACCGGGCGCCAGCACGGTTAGACCCGCTTCCTCGAACAGGCGGTCGTAGCCCCGCTCCCGGGCATACGCCTCGACGTCGATCGACCCGTACTGGATGTAGGCCGAAACCCCATCGGCAATTCGGCGACCCGCCTGCAGGCCCTCGCGCACGACCGCCGCGTACATGTCGAAGTCTTCCCGCTTCCCGCCCGTGCAGGAGCCGGCGTACACGATGTCCACCGAGACTTCTTCTCCAAGCTCGTCCACGAAGATCCCGTTGCCTGGGTCGCCGGGCTGAGCGACCATCGGCCGCAGGCTCGAAGCGTCGATCTCGAGAGTCCACTCGTACTCCGCGCCCTCGTCGCTCGACAGCCCGGCCACCAGGTCTTCCGCTTCGGCGCGCTCCATGCCGCGACGCTCGATGAGCCACTCGACGGTTCGCTCGTCCGGCGCCACGATCCCCGTGAAGCCGCCGACCTCCGCCGCCATGTTGGTCAGCGTCGCGCGCTCGTCGATGCCCAGCGCCTCGATCGCCTCGCCGCAGTACTCGATGATCTTGCCGATCGCGTCGCCGCCCTTCACGTAGGGATGCCGCAGGAGCTCTATGATCAGATCCTTGGCGGTGACGTTCTCGGGCAGGACGCCCGATACGCGAACCCGGACCGAGGGGGGCACCCGCAGCCGAACGTCCCGCGTCGCCCACGAGTTGACGATCGCCGACGTGCCGACCCCGAAGGCCACGGAGCCGATGCAGCCCGAGTGGGGCGTGTGCGAGTCGCTCCCGATGATCACCGTGCCGGGGAGCGCGTACCTGTCCTGGACCATCACGTGGCAGATCGCTTCGCTGCCCACCCGGTCGGGCAGCTCCCCGTGGAGGCGGACTCCCTGCCTGGTGGCGAACTCCCGCTGCCGGTCGTGGAGCGCGTGGGCGGCGTCCAGCAGCCCCATCTTCTTCCTCTCCTCCGACATGACCTGGTCCAGGAAGGCGAGGTGGTCGCGGAAGAAGACGATGCTGTCCGGTTCGTTGAGCCCGGCTTCCTCGCCGGCGAAATCATCCCAGAAGGTCGCTGCCATCGGGGTCACGTACTCGTGGCTGAATCGGAGATCGGTGCGCACGAAGCCGGTGTCGCCGGGCTGCACGGCGTCCACTCCGATCTCGTCCTCGGCCAGATCGGTGACCCAGTGGCGCGCGAGAATCTTCTCGGCAACCGTCATGGGCCGCGGAGCGGTACGGTTCTCCGGGACCTGCACCAGACCCTTGAGACGGGCGACGGCGTAATCCAGAAGTCCGCCGTACTCGATGATGTCGCGCTCGATACGGCCGGCGTCCCCGATGAACGCCTCGAGGGGGAGCTCGTCGCCCCGCCGTATCTTCTCGATGAGGGAGAAGTCCGTCGACGCGAGGATGCCGCGGTTCTCGCAGTTCTCCCGGTAGATGCGCTCGATATTCTCCGCGATGACGAGGCGTATCCCGGCCGCCTGCTCCGCGTAGGGCGCCGCCTCGCGACTCGAGCCCTTGCCACGCCGCTTCCCGGACACCGAGCAGACGAAGCC
>JAUWDL010000247.1 GCA_030608825.1 Gemmatimonadales bacterium | reverse complement strand
CGCCTACCATCTCTATCTCAGGCCGGGGACCGAGATAGTCGAGAAGGTGGGCGGACTGCATGAGTTCATGAGCTGGCGGCGGCCGATCCTCACCGACTCCGGCGGCTTTCAGGTCTTCTCTCTCGCCCGGATCAACGAGATCGACGACGAGGGCGTCACCTTCCAGAGCCACATCGACGGATCGCGTCATCGAATCACGCCGGAGCGATCCGTCGAGATCCAGACGGCGCTCGGCTCGGACATCCTGATGGCCTTCGACGAATGTCCGCCCGGCGGAGCCGATCGCGACACGGCGCGAACGGCGCTGGAGCGCACCCTCGGGTGGCTCGAGCGCTGCCGGCTCCATCACGCCCGGCTTGCCGAAGAAGGGAGAGCGCGGGGGACCCTGTACCCGATCTTCCAGGGGGCGAGCTACGCGGATCTTCGACTGGAGTCGCTCGAGCGCACCCTGGCGCTGGGCGAGTGGAAGGGCGTGGCGATCGGCGGGCTCTCGGTGGGAGAGCCGAAAGAGGTGATGCTCGAGATTCTGGACGAGTGCGAGCCGGCGCTGCCGCCCGAGCTGCCTCGCTACCTCATGGGGGTGGGGTACCCCGAGGACGTCATCGAGGCGGTTCGCCGGGGGTTTGACCTCTTCGACTGCGTCGCTCCGACGCGAAACGGCCGGAACGGAACCGCGTTCACTTCGCTGGGCCGGGTGAACGTGAAGGTGGCCCGGTTTGCCGACGACGCGAGGCCGCTGGACCCGGAGTGCGACTGCTACTGCTGCAGTCACTACACGAGGGCCTACCTGCGCCACCTGTTCGTTTGCGACGAGCTGCTGGGGCTGCGGCTCCTCTCCCTCCACAACGTGCGATTCCTGGTGACGTTGACCGGGCTCGCCAGGGCCGCGATTCTCCGGGGCGAGTTCGAGCCGTGGGCCGAGCGGTGGCTGGAGCGTTACCGGAGCGCGGGAATATGATGAGGGGCGGCCGCTGTCCGGCCGCGGTACCACTGCTCGCGGGCGAAGGCTCGCGGACGGAGGCTCGCGGACGGAGGCTCGCGGACGGACATTCGGTGTATGCACGACCCGGCGCGGCGCCCAACCACGTGACATCGTCCGAGCACGTGCCGGCGTCCCGGCACACTACCCGAGAGGCACAAGGTGATAGCCAACGTGTGGATCATGACCAGTTCGGATGGAGGCGGGAACCCGATGGGCACGCTGTTCATGCTCGCCGCGTTCTTCGCCATCCTCTACTTCCTGCTGATCCGGCCCCAGCGCCAACAGCAGAAAGCTCACCAGGAGTTGGTCGCCGGCCTGAAGCGAGACGACGAGATCGCCACGATCGGTGGGATCGTCGGGAAGATCATCCACCTGGAGGATGACCGGGTCACGATCAAGACGGCCGACGACACGCGCGTGGAGATCGAGCGCAGCAAGGTAGCCCGACGAATGGGGAGCTCGGAGGAGGCTTGAGCGTTCGGCAAATCAGATTCCTGGGCGACCCCGTTCTGCGCGAGGTAGCCGAGCCTCTCGATCGCGTCGACGAGGATGTCAAAGCGCTGATCGATGATCTCATGGACACGATGTACGAAGCGGACGGCATCGGGCTCGCCGCGCCGCAGGTCGGCGTTCCGATACGGGTCTTCGTCTACGACGTTCGCGAGCCGGAAGATGCGCGGGGAGCACTGATCAACCCGCGTATCGTCGAGACGAGCGGCTGGCAGAAGGAAGAGGAGGGTTGTCTGAGCATCCCCGATCTCCGGGAGATCGTACAGCGCGCCGGGCGCATCGTCGTGGAGGGCATGGACGCGGATGGCGAAGAGGTCCGAATCGAGGCGGAAGGACTACTGAGCCGCCTCCTGCAGCACGAGGTCGACCACCTGGATGGGGTCCTGTTCATCGATCGCGTGAGTCCTCTCAAGCGCAAGATGCTCTTGAACAAATGGTCCAAGCGGCCGGAGAGCGTGAGATCGGCGACGCCGGCCATGTAGGTGCCAGCAACATGTTCGCGCCGCGGCGGGCCGACCGGCCGGCGGCGCGCGACCGAGAATCGTAAGCGTGCGTATCCTCTTCTGGGGCTCTCCAGACTTCGCTCTTCCCTCGCTCCGCACCGTGGCTGCTGGACACGAGCTGGTCGGCGTGGTCACGCAGCCCGATCGCCCTGCCGGGCGTGGGCGTCACTTGAGGCAGAGCGACGTGAAGAGGGCGGCGATCGAGCTGGGCGCTCCCGTTCTCCAACCGGAGAAAGCCCGAGGCGATGAGTTCCTCGAGTCGATCTCCGAGCTGCGGCCAGAGCTCTCGGTCGTGGCGGCCTACGGTCAGCTGCTGGTGGACGAGGTGCTGGCGCTGCCTGCTCGAGGCTCGATCAACGTTCACGCGTCGCTCCTCCCGGGGCTCCGGGGCGCGGCTCCCATCAACTGGGCAATCATCCGCGGCCACGACCTCACCGGCGTCACGATCATGCGGATGGTTCGCGAGATGGACGCCGGCCCGATCCTCCACCAGGTCGCAGAGCCGATCGGTCCTGATACGACGGCCGGAGAGCTCTCTGACCGGCTCTCGGCGCTCGGGGCCGAGGCCCTGGCTGAGACCCTCTCCCGGCTCGAGAGCGGGGACGTGACGGAGGAGGAGCAAGACCATGATCGGGCCACATACGCCCCCAAGATGAGTCGCGAGCTGGCTCGGATCGATTGGAGCCTTCCGGCTTCGGAGATCGGGTGCTGGATGCGCGGTTGCGATCCCTGGCCCGCGGCTTGGACCGAGCTCGAGGGGTCGGTGGTGCAGATGTTCGGCCCCTCCCTACCGGTTTCGGGGGCCCCGGCAGCGGCGCCCGGACCGGCGGCGGAGGCCGGGCCGGCAGCGGCGCCCGGGCTGGCGGCGGCCGGCCCGGTGGTGGAGGCGGATCCTCGCGAGGGGCTGATCGTCGCCACCGGATCGGGCGCGATCCGGGTCGGGGAGGTAAAGCCGGCCGGCCGGGCTCGTATGGAGGCGGCCGCCTGGATCCGGGGACGCGGAGCCGCGAGCGGCGATCGCTTCCGTTGAGCATCCCCCTCCTCCACGTCGTGACCGGCGACGCGCAGGCCAGCCGGCCGGACTTCCCGGAGGTCGGCCGGCAGATGCTGGAGGCATGGGGCTCGGATCTCGCCCTTCACCTTCGGCTCAGGGACGCCGCGGCATCCCGATTGTTGAATCTGGCGTCCGAGCTGTCCGGCTTGGCGGCCGCGACGGGCGGTTGGTGCGTCGTCAACGAGAGACTGGATGTGGCGCTCGCGGCCGGTGCCCAGGCCGTGCAGTTGGGCCGAACGGCTCTCCCGGTCTCGGTCGTGCGGGAGGTGATTCGACGGGCGCACGGTGCGGGACCGACGCATGGTGCGCCACGCACGCAAGCCGGGGTTCGGGACGAGGCTGGCGGTGGCCCGGCGCTCGGCGCTTCCGTGCACACCGAAGTGGAAGCGCAGGAGGCGGTGGCGGACGGAGCGAGTTACATCGTCCTGGGT
>JAUWDL010000122.1 GCA_030608825.1 Gemmatimonadales bacterium | reverse complement strand
TGGCGAGCCAACGGTACTCGAGCTTCGGCGCCTGCCCCGGAAGCGCGACCGGCACGTGCACGTGGGCGCCACAGCTGCATGAAGGCCTCCTCTATGTGGCCGACATGAACACCGGTCTCTGGGTTCTGACTCCCGAGTTCTGAGCCCTGGGCACCGCTTCCCGCCAACTGATCCTGGCCGCGTGCCTCTTGTCCGCCGCACAGGCTGCCGGCGCTTGCGGACGCCAAGACGCCGGCCTGCCTGCCGGAAGCTTTCCACGCTCGGCGCGTCTCTACGTCACCTCCGGTCTTACCGACCAGGTGTTTCGACTGGATCCGGAGACGGGCGCCGTCGTCACGACGTTCGACCTCGACATGCGGCGCGATGAGGTCGACGAGCCGCACGGAGTCGCCATCTCCCCGGACGGTCGCCACTGGTACGTCACGCTCGCTCACGGCAATCCTACGCTCTGGAAGTTCGAGCTGCCTGATGACCGTCTGGTGGGAAGGCTGCGGCTGGGTTCGAGGGGGGCGTCGAGGGTCGGTTTGACGCCGGATGGCCGGTTCGCCTTCGTCCCCGACTACGATCGAGCGGGTGCCGGGGCGGTGAGCGAGGTGACCGTGGTCAGGACCGATGATCTTCACCTCGTCGGCCGCGTGGAGGTCTGCCCGGCCCCGCACGACGCACAGGCGTCGCCCGACGGCTCGCTCGTCGGCGTGACCTGCAGCCTGAGCGACGAGCTGGCGTTCCTGGACCCGGCTACCCTGGACGTCGTCCGCCGCTTCTTCGTCGGCCCGGATCCGGGTTCTCCCGGGGAGCCGCGATACAAGCCACTAAACCTGGTCTGGTCGCCGGACGGCCGGTTTGTCCACGTGACGCTGAGCGCCGCCGCGATGATCCGCACCTTTTCCCTCGAAGGAGACGCCGTCGCGGAGGTTCGTGTGGGCGATGGGCCCGCGCAGCTGGCATCGGCGCTCGACGGACAAATCCTCGTGACTGCGAACCGTCTCGACCGGACGGCTTCCGTCGTGGAGGTATCGTTCTCGCCCGATGGGAAGCCCCGACTGGAGGAACGACGGCGGTTGGAGTTGGACATGCCGTATCCGCACGGCATTGCCCTTACGCCCGATGGTAGGAAGGCCTTCGTGACCTACGAGGGTGAGCCGGGCAGAGCGGCGGGCGTCGTGGCGGTCTCGACCGGCGACGGCGCCGTCGCCTGGGTGGCCGAGGTGGGAGCATATCTTCTCGGAGCAGCCTACTACGCCCCGGAATCCGGACGCTGATCCGGGAGTCTGGGCGAGGTTACTGGCTCAGAGCCCCCAGCGCACTCCGATCAGGGGGATAAGCGGAACCGAGCCCAGGGACACCGGCGTCCGGTCTTCGTCGGGATCGAACTGGAAGAAGAGCCCGTCACGGCGGTCGAGCGCGTTCAGAATCCGGATGTACGGTGAGATGGTCACCGGGAGGCCGCTCCAGTTGAAGACCCACGTGCGGTAAATCGTGCCGTCGAGTCTCAGGTAGGAGCCACGTGCGGCCCCGGCGAGCGGGCTCGTGTCCGCCAGATCCGTGCGTCCCGGCGCGGCAGCGACGGCGAGGAGCGGCGCCGGAGAGTTTCCACCGCCAAAGCCGTTTCCACCGCCCGCGCCCTCGTCTCCCTGCGGGATCGGTGTGAAGGGAAGCGCGACGCCGTAGGCGAGGTTCAGGTCCACGCCGAAGCCCGAGACCAATTGGGCGCTGAGGCCGCCGCTGAGCAGCTGCCGTCCCAGCGTGCGAGGAACGGCCTTCCGTCCCTCGTACTCCGGCCTGTACCAGGCCACGGAGTAGCCGACCCAGCCGCTGACTCTGCCGGCGCTCCGCTGGATCCAGAAATCGAGCCCCGAGGTCTCGAGGTCGGGGCCGACCGGGAGGTCCTCGAACGACTTCACGTACCCCTCCAACCCCACGATGAAGTGCTCCAGGGCACTGCTGTTGATCCCGGCCACGAAGTGAGTCGAGCTGGATACCTGCAAGGCCGACGGGTTGGTCGCCGTCGTCGTGCGGTCCGGATCCTCGGAGGCGATCTCGACGAAGCTCCCGATCTCGGAGGAGAGAAGCGTCTCGGGCGAGAGCACGCGCTGATGGTAGCGTCCGGCGCCGACGGAGATCTCGCTGTCCTTGAGGAAGGTCCACGCCACGCTCAACCTGGGTGCGACCCGGAGTCCGTCAGCCAGGAAATAATCCGCCCTCAGCCCGCCGCGGACCATCACCGCCGGCAAGACGCGCATCGTTGCCTCGGCATGCGCGCCGACCGACTCTCCGGCGCTTCGGCTGCTGAAGGTCGTGCTCGTTTGATCGAGCGTCGATCTCGCGGCGTGCTGGAGCGAGACGCGGTCGAAGGATGCGCCCAGCTCCAGCTGCGTACCGCCGATCCATCGGCTCATAATGCCGGCAAGACGCATTCGCCGTGACAGGCCATCCACGAGTAGGGGCGTCGCCCCGTCGAGTGGCAGGCTCGTAGTAAACTCGCCGAGCGCGGCCGTCAGCTCGAGGTCGCTGTCGAAAGCCCGTCCGAAGTAGCGGACCGAGCCTGCCACGTTGCCCCACTCGGCCACGGACTTGGGTCGCGCCTCCCGCGCTGGCGGGTCCAGAACGAGATCCCCTGCGTTCGGCTCTTCGTCGGCGATGACGTTCTCCGTGCCCGCGGCCGTCCGATCGCGGGTCAGGTCAACGCCCTCCCTGTTGTAGAAGCCCGTGACCGAGAGCCTGCCTTCGCGGCCGACGCCCCAGTCCATCCGGAGGAGGGCGTCGCCGTAGTCGTAGGGCAACTCCTCGCCGGTGAGCCTGTGGGGACCCTCTCCGTGTATGTAGCGGCCTCCGAGGAGGAACGATCCTCCGGGTAGCGGACCCTCCACCTCCCCTCTCGTGCTCATCATGTCGAGCGCGCCGGAGGTGTGGAATCGGTCGGTCCGCCCCGGGCGCGAGCCAAGATCGAGGATGTACGAAAGGCCGCCGTCAAAGCGCGCGGGCGCCCCTCCGACATAGGGCCTGGAGTAGCCCAATACGCCGGGCATGAAGGCTTGAATCAGTCCGCCAAGGTGGAAGGGCGCGTAGACGGGCGCCCCATCCAGAAGGACCAGCTTCAGATCCGAGGTCGCGCCGCGGACATAGAGGATGCTCGAAGGATCGTCGGGATCCGGATTGGATGCTGCCTGAATGATCTGGACAAGCCCCAACTCCGCCATTCCCGGAGAGGACTCGAGTACGCGCAGCTCGGCATCCGCCGGTGTTCCCGTCCGCGTCTCCTCGGCCAAAACACCGATTTTCTCGACCAGTTCCGCGTCCACGCGAGATGTTCGAGCGCTCAGCGGTGCCATCTCGATCGGCTGCACCGCCAGCGTCAGGTCGAGCGATAACACTCCTCGAGGAGGTACGCGCACGCCGATCACCAGCTCGGAGTGGTCGAGTGCTCTGGCTCGGATCAGCCGGGATCCCGGAGGGATGTAGTCCAGGCGGTAGCGGCCGGAGCGATCGCTGAGCGCGCTGATGACGCGGTCCTGCGCGACGATCTCCACGACCGCGAACTCGACGACGGCACCGTTGATCTGGCTGAAGACCCGGCCCGTGACGGTTCCGGTGTTCGCGCTCGTGTCAGCCAGGGCGACGACTTCTTGGGGGACGGCGCCGCCGTTTTGGATGCTCGCATCCCTCGCCGGCTCCGCGACATACGCGGTCCCGGCCGTAGCGAGGACGCTTACGAGCAAAAAGGACAGCAAGTTGTCACTCCCGCCGAGCGGGACGACAGGCGGCTAGCGGCTCCGAAGCGGGTTAGCCACCTGCCTGAAAAGACACCTCCGCATCCGACGAATCAGCGGCTGGTATCAGAAGCCGGAAGTCCGACCCCTCCTTTGTCGCGACCAGGCGCCCATCCAACTCCACCTCGGCTGAAGGTACGGTCCTGGGCAACAGGACCACCACATCACCGGGGCCCGCATCGAGCACCTCGATCTCACCAGGCGCCGTCCGATATCGGCCTTCCACCGACCAGACGGAGGCCGTACCACTATCCAACAATCTAACTCGGATCGTGGTTTCCGGCGCCGGCTGCGTGATGATGATACGCACGAGACCGTTTAGGGGTTGCACCGAGACCGCGGTGGGACTGCCGACTCCTTGGCCGCTGAACGGCGTCGCGGGGGCGATCGGCTCCTCGCTCGGCCCACCGGTGACCAGCTCGACCGAGCGTGCGAGCCACTCGCGCAGGGGCGATCCCGGGATGGCCGCGCCGGCGCCCGCCACGAAGATGATGATGAGGGCCGCCGCGAGCAGGGGCCTCCTGGAGGCGCGGCGGCGGCGGAGGGGAGTGATCGTGGCAGCGGCCGGGATCGGTGCCAGGAGCGCGGGAGCCGGAACGTCGAGGGCGGAGATGGCATCGGCGAACGAGCGCGTCGCCGCCGCAAGCTCGTCGAGCATCCGAGAGCACTCGACGCACACCTGCACGTGCTCCCTGACCGTCGACCGTTCGTCGAAGGGAAGCTCCCGGTCCAGATATGCGAGCAGCGTCTGCTCGGCTGGATGTCCCATCATTTATTCCAGGTCATTCCTCGTTCAGGTTCGCGTCCGTCTCGGTCGAGCTCCCGCCTGCTGCCTGTTCGCCGTAGACCGCGGCGAAACGGCGGAGCGCGCGGGCCAGAAGCGTCCCCACCGAGCCGGGCGCGACGCCCACTACCTCCGCGATCTCCGCGTAGCGAAAACCCTCCTCGCGCATGAGGAGGATCTCCCTATCTCTGGGTGCGATCTGAGCCAGGGCCGCTCTCACCGCGGCGATCCGCAGCGACCGTTCCGCGCTCTCGTCGGGTCGTGCCGGGGGCGTCGGCCCCCGGTAGGAGTCCCTGAGAAGTCGCCTCTGACGCTCACCCGCTCGTGCCCAGTCACGCACGAGGTTCGTAGCCACGGTGAACAGCCAGCGCCGCGCGTCGGCCTCGGGCAGCGGCCGCTGCAGGAGACGAACGAAAGCGTCCTGCGAGATGTCGGCCGCCACATCCGGGTCGCCCGTCAGCCTGTTCAAATATCGGAAAAGCGACGGATGGAGCTTGGCGAAGATCTCCTCGAAATCCACCTCACCCCGCGGTCCGGACGGATTGCTACCCAAGAACGTATCGCACTTCCCGATAGTGACAGCCCACGCCGTGTCTTACCCGTCTACGGCGGGAACCTGTCTCGGGGCAGGGTGCTTGGAAAGGGAAAGCTCGGAACGCCGCCTCGCAGAGGGACGTCAAGCGGTCGCGTCCATCCGTCAGAGGGGGAACGCGTGCAGCGCCGCCGCCTTTATGCGGACGGATACCCTGCTCCCGGGCTGCAGCCCCACCTTCTCG
>JAUWDL010000033.1 GCA_030608825.1 Gemmatimonadales bacterium | reverse complement strand
TCGGTGACGACCACGTCGCCCAGCTGAATGCCGACCCGAGTCGCGATCAGGGAGTTGCAGCCGTGGGCGATGTTGGCGAACGGCCCGCCGTGTATGAAAGCGGGGGTGCCCTCGAGGGTCTGGACGAGGTTGGGAGAGAGGGCATCGTTGAGAAGCAACGTCATGGCGCCGCTCGCCTCTAGCTCTTGCGCCCGGACCGGGCGCTGGTCGCGGGTATACCCAACGATTATTCGGCTGAGGCGCTCTTCCAGATCCTCATGGTCGGCGGCCAGGCAAAAGATCGCCATGACCTCGGAGGCTGCGGTGATGAGGAAGCCGTCCTCCCGAGGCACGCCGCTTCCGGGTCCGCCGAGGCCGATCACGGTTCGACGGAGCGCCCGATCGTTCATGTCGACCGCACGCTTCCAGGTGATGCGTCGGGAGTCGATGCCGAGCGGATTCCCCTGCTGCAGGTGGTTGTCGAGCATCGCCGAGAGAAGGGAGTGCGCCGACGTAATCGCGTGGAAGTCACCGGTGAAGTGGAGGTTGATGTCCACCATCGGCACGACCTGGGAGTACCCGCCGCCTGCCGCCCCGCCCTTGATCCCGAACACGGGCCCCAAGCTCGGCTCCCGGAGGCAGAGAGCAACCCGCTTGTCACGCAAGCTCAGAGCGTCGGCGAGCCCCACGGCCACCGTCGTCTTTCCCTCTCCCGCCGGGGTCGGGCTCGTGCCGGTCACGAGGACCAGTCGGCCTCTTCTAGAGTCCCGGTCGCGGAGCGCATCCAGGCGGACCTTGGCCTTGTGGCGGCCGAACAGCTCGAGATCGGTCTCCGCAAGGCCGAGCTTGGCTGCGATCTCGGTGATCGGGGCTAGCGAGGCTTCCTGGGCGATATCTACGTCGCTGCGCATGGCGTCCTTCCTTTATTGCGTGGTGGGAGGCGACGTTACCGGAGATCGACCTCGATTTCAACGCCTGGGTCGAACGGCACTCACATCCAGCGGTTTCGGCGGCGCAGCGTCGGATCCGGCATCCGGCGATCAAGGCGCAGCCCAAGCGAGTCGGCGAACCCGATCGCGGCGCTGAATTCCCGTGCGTCGATGGGGGCGTCGAGTTCCGCGAAACGTCCGCCACTCACCCTTCCCGCCGGACGGTATTGATCCATCAGGTTCACGTATGTGGCCTGGCCGAGCTCCTCGGCGATCCACTCGAGAATCGCACGCGTCTCGTCCAGGCACCCGGGCATCACGAGATGGCGGATCAGAAGGCCGCGCACAGCCACGCCGTCATCGTCCCAGCGCAGTGGACCCACCTGTCGGTACATCTCCGCGATCGCCACCCGCGCCGTCTCGGGGTAATCCTCGGCTTTCAGATAGCCTCGACTCCGCTCCGCGGACCAGAGCTTGAAGTCGGGCATGTAGATGTCCACCACCCCGTCCATCAGCTTCAAGCTCTCCAGCGCGTCGTATCCGCTCGTGTTGTACACGATGGGAAGCGAGAGACCTGCCTCCGCGGCCTCGCTCAAGGCCTCGAGGACCTGCGGGACCACGTGCTCCGGAGTGACCAGATTGATGTTGTGGCAGCCAAGATCCTGCAGCTCCAGCATCATGCCGGCGAGACGGTCCGGCGGCGTCCCCCGCGGCGCCACGCCGGGCTTGAGCGCCTGACTGATGTCGAAGTTCTGGCAGAAGACGCAGCGCAGGTTGCAGTGGGCGAAAAAGACGGTGCCCGAGCCTCGCCATCCACGCAGGCAGTCCTCCTCGCCGAAGTGCGGGAAGTAGCTGGAAACCTGAGCGAACCGCCCCGTCTTGCAGGCCGACCACTTGTCGTGCAGCCGATCGACCGCGCAGTCGCGTGGACAGGCTCGGCACTCGGCGAGGCCGGCGAGCGCGATCCGCGCCCGGGCTCGCAGTTCGGCTGGCCGCATCTTCAGGTAGGCTGGCTCGGCAGCGGAACGCCGCGGCGCTTGTCGAGGTGCAGGCTTCATGACGTCAACCGACCTCCAGCGATCGTCCGCCGCTATGGCCGAGTGCAGGCAATGCCGTTTGTTGCAGAGGGTCGCAGTTGGCGGACCAACTCTCCAGTACGATAACCGGTTGATACTGCTGCAGATAGTGCGTGAAGCGATGACGGCACCTTCCCTGCACTTTGCGCGGCTATAGAACACCAGAGGAAAGGCACCGTGCGCGCTCGCATCACCACACGAGACGGCTTTACACTCATCGAGCTGATGATCGTGGTCGTCATCATCGGCATTCTCGCGTCCATGGCGGTCTCCACGTGGCAGCACCACAAGGAGGACGCGATCATCGCGGGCATGAAGAGCGACCTTCGCAACCTCGCCACGGCGGAGGAGGCCTACCTGGCTGACAACGCGGCCTACACGTCCGACACGGACGACCTGAGTATCCGGTTGAGCCCGAACGTCGTAGTGACCCTGCAGGCAGACCCGACTGGCTGGACGGCCAAGACGACTCATCCCGCCACCGCCAAGGAATGCGCCTTGGCTATCGGCGGCATCGCACCGCTCTCTCCGGCGCGAGGAGAAGGCATCGTTTGGTGTGAGTAGGCCCGCCGCCCAGCGCGGCTAGATGGGGCGGGAGGCTGGGAAAGCGGAACCAGCAGCACGGGCGCCCGTCAACTCGGACGGACGCCCGTACACCTGGAGAACTGCGGCGAAGCCCGGCTGAGGCACGGTGCTCCGTGGTCAGCCCGGGGGTTCGTGAGCGACGGTCGGAGGTTCGGGGGCGGCTACAGGACCGCAGATCCTCCGATGTATCGCTCCTTAGACGCGAACCCGATCTTTGAGACCCTTGCCTGCTCGGAACGTCGGTACGGTCATCGCCGGGATCTGGATCGCCGCGCCCGTCTGTGGGTTGCGACCCATGCGCGCCTTGCGATCACGCGTGCCGACAGTCCCGAAACCGGTGATCGTGAAGTCTCGGCTCGCATCGAGCTCGACCGCGATGATTCCCTTCCCCGACTCCGTCGAGAAGATCGAGTCGAGCACTTCACCAGCCTTTGCCTTCGTAAGCCCGGTCTGACCAGCGAGCTTCGCCGCAAATTCGTCCTTTGTCATCGCCGCCTCCTTTGGTGGTCTCAAGCAGATTTGCGGGCCAGATACGCAATCCTCCGCAGTTCGGGCCGATTGCGCAAGCCCTCTGGCCAGATGCGGCGCGGAGATCCGACCTTCGGGAGCCGGTCGGGCGAATGCGGCGAGCCTACTTCAAGAGGTCCAGAACGCGATCTCGCAACTCCCGCAGCCCATCGACATCGATGTTGAACAGCTTGCGTGCGGCGATCTCGTAGGCCTCCTCTACGCTCTGCTCGGCCTCTCCCAGCGCCTCGTCCCGCGGGACGTCGCCCTCCTCGAGTCGTTCGATCAGTTGGGTGAAGCCGAACCGTACGGCGTCCCGCGTCCACGTCGCGGGCGAGAAGATCGCCGCGCTTCTTACATCCCGGTACGGCGCCAGGCTCCGGCGGCCTCGAGCCACCTGCGAGCGCAGCGCGACGAACGTGGAGTGCCGCGGAAGTCCGAGCTCGTTCAACGCAATCCCAAGGTAGACGCTCGCGTGCTGCTGTGGCGCGAAGCTCCAGCCCAGATACATCCAGGAGGCCCAGTTCTCGACCGCGTTGGCGAAGTCGTCGCGCCGCTGCGCCGCCCTGCGCGCCGCATTGCCGACATCCCACCAGACGTCGTGCAGAAGCGGAGAGATCGGCATCGTGAGGCCCGTTCTCAGCATGTGCTGCGCAACCAGTGTCGAGGTCCATCGGCGAGCTTCGAAACACTCCTCGGCCAGGAAGAGGGCGAGAGGATCGTCGGCGTTCGGATCTTCGATGCAAGGGGCGTCGGCGTTCTCGGAGGAGCGGTCCGCGATCCGCAACGCGAGAACGGTCCGCGTCAGGTCATCCAGCGATCGCGTCGTGTAGTATCGGTCGAGGGCGAAGCGTGCCGCGCCGCCGTCGAAGCCCAGAAGCGCATCGCTGATCGGCCTCGCCGGCATCCAATCGATGTTCGTCTCCTCCACCGACCAGATCGGGAACTCGACGGCCACGCTGACCGTTCTCGGGTCGATCGCCAGGAGGCCGTCGCTGGACAGATCGGTTGGCCAGCGGTCGGCTCCGAACACGCCGAGAGCGAACTCCAGATCGCTCCCGAGAACGACTTCCAGGGGCTGAAACACCCGGGTCGTGCGCTCCGCCGAACGAACTTCGATGGTTCGGATATGGGCGACGATGTCCAGGGCCGTGCCCGTGTCCACGTGCGCCACCGCTCGTCTTACGATCGTCGTGTCAGGGAAGGCGAAGAACGCCACATCGAAGCCGTCCAGCGCGGAGTGGCAGGTTCCACAGTTCTCGGCGAACGCAACGGCGCCTGCGATGGCATCCCCCACGGGTGGCGGAGGCGGATCCCCCGTGCCTGGCGGTCCCACGGCATCGCCGGCGCATGCGGCTGCGGTGATGACGATCGCGCCCGATAGGACGGAGGTGACGGAGGCGGATGGGGATCGGTACGGCGGCATGGTTACCTCGAGGGCAGAATGGCTCCTTTGAAGTAGATCCTGTTGCCTGGGACGCGTCGAGCGAGCGAACTGTTAAACGCGACCGGCGCGACCGGCCGCGGAATGGCCGGCCCTCGGGCAGCCGTGAGGTGGCTACACCGAAGGCCGTACTCAGGCCTCGGCTCTGAGGTGCGGCAGGGAAGCCCTATCGGCTGTCGTACACGCTCGTGTTGCCAGCCCGATCGAAGGCGATGACGTCGTAGGAGTCGGCCGCCCGGCCGGGCACCTCCATCCCCGGGGAGCCCGTCGGCATCCCGGGTACGGCCAGGCCGGCAATATCGGGCCGCTCCTCCAGCATCCGTTGAATCGACTCAACCGGCACGTGCCCTTCGATCACATAGCCGTCGATGAGCGCCGTGTGGCAGGACTGCAGTCCGGGCGGGACGCCATTCTCCACCTTGATGGCCGTCAAGTCGGTCACATCCTCCGTTCTGACCGTGAAGCCGTGCTCCTTCACGTACTCCACCCAATTGCTGCAGCATCCGCAAGTGGCGGTCTTGTAGACGAGGATCTCTAGAGAACCAACCTCCTGCGCCGCCCCCGTCGCATCGGATGCCGAGGAGGCTTGGGCATCGGCCAGCACTGAGCGGGTCTCCTCGGCCGGTGCCGCGCTCGAATCGAACATCATGTAGCTCCCGACGCCCACGATGGCGGCGCCCACCACGACAAGTACCAACTTGGCGGCGTTACTCATCTTTCGTTCAACCCCTCTCATCCGATGCGGTCGTGACCTTCTCGGGCGGGCCTTCCTCGCCGCGCTCCAGCGGATAATCCAGCTCCGTGGGCGGCTTCTCGCCACCCGGCCCCACAAGATAGTGCTCCAGCCACCGCATGGCGCGCAGGTTGTAGTCGTAGCGAGCCCCGGCGCGGGCGTTTCCGTGTCCCTCTCCGGGGTAGAAGACCAACCGAACGGGTGCGCTCCCCCGGAGTTTCAGGTTGCGGTACATCTCCATCGACTGCTCCGGGTGGACCCGTGGATCGTCCTTTCCGGCCAGGATGAGCAGCGGCGTGTTCGAGTCGCCCGCCCAGTATACCGGGCTCCGCTCCAGGAAGAGCTCCCAATCGTCCCACGGCCGCAACCGATTATGCACGAGGAACATCTCTTCAGGGATGTCGCTCGTGCCCACCTTGGAGATCTGGTTGCTGATCCCCACGAACATGACGCCGGCCGCGAATCGGTCGCTGTATCTCGTCGTCAGCCAACCTGTCGCGTAACCGCCGTACGATCCACCGGTTACGCCAACGCGGTCCCGATCGACAAGCCCCGTCTCGATGAGGTGGTCCACTCCGTCGACGATGTCATCGAACTCCTTACCGCCCATGTCGCCATGATCCAGCTTGCTGAACTCGACGCCGCGCCCGGTGCTGGCGCGGTAGTTGGGGTAGAAGACCGCGATTCCGCGAGAGGCCGCCACCTGCCCGTGAAGCGAGTAGCTGGTCAGCCAACCGTCGTCGTACCGGGACTCCGGCCCGCCATGCACCTGAACCACGAGTGGGTAGCTACGTCCGGCGGCCTCGTCGAGCGGGCGGATGAGGAGCCCGTGAAGCTCGAGGCCGTCCCGCGCCTGCCAGACCACGTTCTCCTGCGGCGCGAGCCGGACGTCGGCGAGCCAGGGGTTGCTGTCCGTCATCCGCTCGGGCGTCCCGCCGTCGCCCCGCAGGACAAAGACCTCATTCGGGTGCTCCGGCGTGTCTCCGATGAAAGAGAGGGCTCCCCCGTCCCGCGAGGCGGTCATCCCGTGCAGTACCGGACCGGGCGGCTCGACGAGCGTTCGCCGGGCGCTTCCGTCGACGGCGACCTCCCCGATCCGCGTGTGCAGGTCCTCATCGGCCAAATAAACGAGGGTGCTCTCATCGAGCCAGATCACGCCGGCGATGTGACCCTCGTAGTTCGGAACGAGATCGACCTGCTCTCCGCCCGTGACCGGAACGACGATCAATCGACCTTGCATCGGGTCGTTGATGTCTTCTCCGGAGATGAAGGCGAGCCGCTTCCCATCCGGGCTCCACGCGATCTGGCCCAGCTTGCCGGCGTTCTCGATCCGAGCGGTGACTCGGCCGGAGGAGGGGTCCACGACGCGAATCCGCCGCTTCATGTAGGAGTCGTCAACCAGTGGTGTCGGTGCCACCGTCAGCATGAGCCGGTCACCGGCGGGCGACCACTGGACGCCGCTCACGTGTCCCTCGATATCGAGTTGCCTTGGCTCTCCCCCAGAGAGCGGCGCGATCCAGAGTCGTGAGTAGCGAAGCTCCTCCTCGAAGATCTCCGCCTTGAACCCCTTGCCGGCGAGCTCCTTGACCCGTGGATCCGGCTTCTCTCTCGAGAGGAAGGCGACCTGCGTCCCGTCCGGGCTCAAGCTGTAGCCGTTGATGCCACCCTCGTGCTCGAGCAAGTGGATGGACTCGCCGCCGGCGAGCGGAATCGTGTAGAGCGAGCGACCATCATCGCCCTCCCGTTTCGCCAGGTAGGCGATCGCGCTTCCGTCGGGAGTCCAACTCACACCGGAGACGTTCACCTTGCCGCTCACGTAGGGCCGCGATTCGCCGTTGGCGAGGTCCAGTACGTGGAGCTCGGTCCACGCGGGACCGTCTTCGTCCACGAAAGGCTTCCGCTGCACCTGGAGCGTGTAGGCCACGTGGGTTCCCGAGGCTGACATCACCGCCGAGGAGACGCCGCGAAGCTTGGCGACGAGCTCGGGCGTCATGACACGTGCGCCGGGCGAGTCAGCCTGGACGGATGCGGCTGCCTGCGCCTGCGCGGCGGCCTGCGGAGGGGTGGAGAGCAGGAGAGCAAAGGTGGCGACCGTTAGCACGCCGCCGGATGCTCGCCGCCACGCGCGCGGACGGGGCGAGCGCGATGAGATCCTTCTCATGATGGAAACGACCTTTCGGTTTCGGGCCTTCTCGGTAAGGGCCTTCCCGGTTCGCAACGGTTCGGGACGATCACGTTACCGGCCGCCCGTTCGAGAGACAATCTCGGCCGCGCGACCATGTCCGCTGATATGCCGTCAGCACGCATCCATGAGTGACCGGGGGAGCGGAGGTGGTGCCCTCGCAGGCAGGCGTGAGATCCTCCCCACACGGCCTGTCCACCATCTCCCGATAGCCCTCGTTTCCGACCGCACATAGCGTCACAGGGAGGGTCGTCGTTTGAGGGATCCCGGATCGGGACGGCCGACATGCGTGACGGCCCCGAGGAGGGTGATGCTATGAGACGGCTGCTTTCCATACCGCCTTTGTCTTTAGCGCTCGTGGCATGCGTTACGGGCTCATCTCCGGCCCAGACCGAGCACGACATGTCGTCCCACTTCGATGCGGCGGCGGTCGTCCATATGGCCGTGGTTCACGGAGACCTGACGGGGGTCAGAGAGCCCGGCCGGTGGCTGGCCGAGCACTCTCCGCCCAACCTTCCGGAGGGCACCGAAGCCTACGTCGCAGAGCTGCAGAAGTACGCGCGGCGAGCCGCAGACGCGAGAAACCTCGAGGACGCCGCCTACGCGACCGGCCGCATCGCCCAGGCTTGCGGGGCGTGTCACCGCGAGTACGCGGGCGGCCCGGTGCCGGTGCTTCCACCTGCGGCGGACGAGGGACCGGATATGGCCGCCCACATGGTCCGCCATGCCTGGGCGGTCAAGCGGATGTGGGAAGGTCTCGTCGTGCCGTCCGATGATGCCTGGATGGCGGGAGCGCAGGCGCTGGAGGAGACGCCTCTTCAGTCCGAGGAGACTCTCGCGGAGAACGCAGAGAACACGGAGGAGGTCGACTACCTCGCGAAGCGTTGCCACGGGCTCGGGTCGAGGGCGCAGCTGGTCGCGGGGCCCAGCGCCCGTGCTCGCATCTACGGTGAGCTTATAGCCACCTGCGCGGATTGCCACGAACTCACCGGTCGGGACGTGGCCGTCGTGTGGTAGATCGCAGGCACACAGCGCCATCCCGGCCCTGTGTGCCTCGCGTCGTGAGATTGGAACCCGAAACACGGCATGAGGTGCCACCTTCATGCTCTTCGGCGCTCGCGTGAAAACGCAATCGGTGTCCCTCAACTTGTCATGCCCACTCATCGGGAAAGCATGCCCGAGAAAGCAACCATGCCCGCCTAGTCGGATATTCCTTAGCGCGCCACACGTTAACGGGGGGCCGATGATCACGTTAAGTCACACACTCGGACGAGAGACGCACGGGAACGACCACATCATTGATCTGACGGACGAGCTACAGGCTCTGGTGAGACAGAGCGGCATCCGATGCGGCCAGCTCACCGCCATGGTCACGGGATCGACGGGCGCGCTTTCCACGCTTGAGTACGAACCCGGTCTGGTTAGGCACGATATCGCGGCCGCGTTGGAAAAGATCGCCCCACGCGGCGGCGCGTACGAGCACGAGGAAACCTGGCACGATGACAACGGGCATAGCCATGTCAGGGCCTGTCTCATCGGCCCGTCACTCGCAATGCCGATCGTTGAGGGAGAACTGCCTCTGGGCACGTGGCAGCAGGTGGTTCTGCT
>JAUWDL010000311.1 GCA_030608825.1 Gemmatimonadales bacterium | reverse complement strand
CGGCTCCTCCCACGGGCGAGCCCGCATGATCCGCGAGGCGTACTTCGAGCATCCGCTGTACGTGCCCCTGGTGCGGCACGCCTACGACCTGTGGGAACGCCTGGAGCGGGAGAGCGGCACGAGTCTCCTGCGGATCACCGGCGGCGCCTTCATCGGGGAGGCGGACAGCGAGCTGGTGTCCGGGGCGCTGGAGAGCAGCCGGCTTCACGGAATCCCGGTCGACGTCGTGGATGGCGCCGAGCTCTGGCGGGTCTTCCCGGCCTTCGCTCAGCAGCCGGGCATCCGCGCGGTCCTGGAGCGTCGCGCCGGATACCTGAACCCCGATCGGTGCGTTCGGGTGCTGCTCGACCGGGCGGAAGAGAGCGGGGCCGAGAGACGGATCGAAGAGGTCATCGGGTGGGAGAGCGACGGCGGCCACGACGGCGGCCGCCTCAGAGTCATCACGGACGGCGGAGAGCACCTGACCGAGTCGCTGGTACTCGCGGCCGGCCCGTGGCTACCGAGCCTCCCGACGGGCCAGCGACTCCCTCTCACGGTCGAGCGCGTCGTGCAGGCCGCGTTCGCGCCGGACTGTCCGGCGGACTACACGGAGGAATCGCTGCCGGTGTTCGCCTGGGAGTTCGAGCCCGGTCGCGTCTTCTATGGCTTTCCGGCGATCGATGGGGCCGTGAAGGTGGGGCTTCATCACGGCACGCCCGTCTCCGACCCCGACTCCGCGTCGCGCGAGGTCTCCAGCGCGGAAACCGAAGAGCTCCGTTCGCTCGTCCGGAAGTTCCTGCCCGGAGCCGACGGACCGCTCGTCGAGGCTGACATCTGCTTCTACACGAAGACCCCGGACGGCCATTTCCTGATCGACCGCCTTCCCGGGCTCGAAGGGGTGCTGCTGGTCAGCTCCTGCTCCGGCCACGGCTTCAAGTTCGCTCCGGCGATCGGAGAGCTCGTCGCGGATCTCCTCACGCAGGGAGACGGCGGCTTCGACATCTCCCCCTTCTCGCTGTCTCGATTCGAGAACGGCTGACGGGGCCGGCAGCTGACGGGGCCGGCGGCGTCGCGGCCGAGCCGCCGTCAGTCCAGCCAGCTCGCATAGAGCTCGGGTCGTCGATCCCGCCAGAAAAGCCGCCGGGCGGTCGAGTCCCTACAGGCCGCGAAATCAAGGTCGACGACTACCAGATCTTCCTCCGAGCCGGCTCCCCGGGCGATCACCCGGCCCTCCGGATCCACGACGAAGGACTCGCCCGCAAAGGTCAGGTCATCCTCGCGGCCAACCCGGTTGCACAGGGCGGCGTAGTAACCGTTCTGGAAGGCCGCGGTGCGAACCTCGGCCTCGTAGAGACCCTCGGGCCATTCGCCGACCGTGCCCGCCTGAGGGATGACGACCAGCTCGGCTCCGGCCACCCCCAATGCCCGCATGTACTCCGGATAATGGCGGTCGTAGCAGATGGCTACTCCGATTCGCCCCGCTCGCGTGTCGTAGATGGGCGCGCCTCGGTCGCCGGGTGCGTAGTACGCCTGCTCGTGGAAGCAGGTGTAGTCCGTGATGTGGACCATCCGCGTGACGCCGAGCAGGCGGCCGTCGGCGTCGAAGACCGGCGAGCTGTCGTAGGCTCTCCCGTCGTCGCCCAACTCGTACATGTTGAAGACGGTGACGAGCGAGAGTTCTCGGGCCCTCGCTGCCACGGCTTCGGTCAGCGGACCGGGCACGGCTTCCGCCAGATCGGTCGCGGAAGGATCATCCGCTCGCTGCGGAAAGAAGCGGTCGATGGCGAGCTCGGCGAACGAGACGATCTCGGCGCCCATCTCGGCAGCGACTCCCATCGCCTCCAGGGCCCTATCCAGGTTCTTCCTTCGATCGGACTCCGCCTTGTGCTGAACCAGCGCGATCCTGGGCATGCCCGGCTTCCCCTCCGTTCATTGAGGTTCATCGAGACCTCGTGCGATCGCCGAAACCGCGGTCGCCCGCGGCCTCTCGGCCGTCCGGCGCCAATAGGCGGCGCGGAACCGCCTTCGTGACCAGGGTGTTTCACGGTGCGTCTTAGTGCAACAGCCGTGGCTCGGCGCGGATCGGGCCAGAGAGAGGTACATCGGGCGCGGAGTCGCCGGTGAGCGCCCATACACATAGATGATATTTAGATGACATTGCGATGACGATACGAGAAACCAGGATGAAGGCCGTGCGCGAGCTGGCTTCGGTGGCCCTCGCGCTCGTGCTCCTCGTTGCCCCGGCGTGCGGCCGGGTTGAGAGCGCCGTCCAGAGCTCGGAGGAGAGCGGGATTCAGGAGCGGCAGGCGAATGCCGCCGTCGTCGAGGCGCTGATCGGTGGCGGGGAGCCGTGGAAGACGGACTTCTCGAAGATCTCCGTGCCTCCTAAAGAGATCGTCTCCGGCGGCCCGCCCAGGGACGGCATTCCGGCAATCGACCACCCGGCTTTCGAGTCCGCGGCCGAGGCGGACCGGTGGCTGGAGAGCTCGGATCCGGTCGTCGTCGTGGAGTACGGCGGCGCGGTCAAGGCATATCCCCTCGCGATCCTGATCTGGCACGAGATCGTGAACGACAACGTGGGCGGACAGCCGGTCTCGGTCACCTTCTGCCCTCTGTGCAACACGGCGCTCGTCTTCGATCGGAACGTGGCGGGCCGGATGCTCGACTTCGGAACGACCGGCCGCCTCCGCCACTCGGACCTCCTCATGTACGACCGGCAGACCGAGAGCTGGTGGCAGCAGGCGGTCGGCGTGGCGATCGTGGGCGAGCTTCTGGATACGGAGCTGGAGTTCGTCCCGGCGAACACGTTCTCCTGGGAGATGGTCCGCTCGCTCCATCCCGATGTTCTGGTTCTCTCCCGCGATACCGGACACCGACGGGACTATGGGCGCAATCCCTACGTCGGCTACGACGACCCGGGTGGCTCGCCGATACCGGGCTTTTTCACCGCCGACGAGGACCGGCGCATGCCGGCCATGGAACGGGTCGTCGCTCTCGACATCGGCGACGGCTGGGCGGTCGGATTCTCG
>JAUWDL010000402.1 GCA_030608825.1 Gemmatimonadales bacterium | reverse complement strand
GGTGCAACGCGCTCTTCATGGTGAACGTGTTCGACCACTTGGTGCAGGCGCAGTCGATCCGCAAGCTCGACGACCGCTGGATCCTGGACGGCGCGGCCGCCGCGCCGATCCCTGTGCCGGAGGGGCTGCGCCCGTTCATCCAGCGCCGGCTCGACACGCTGTCCGCCGAGGAGCGCCGGACCCTCGAGACGGCGAGCGTCGTGGGCGTCGAGTTCAATGCCGCCGCCCTCTTGCCCGGGATTTCTCCTGCCGACTTCGAACAGGATCTTGAGCTCCTGGAGTCGACACTCGAGGCCCTGGCAGCCCGAACTCGCCTGATCGCGGGTTGTGGCGTGACCGAGTGGCCGGACGGGATCCTCAGCGATCGCTACCGGTTCCGTCACGATCTCTATCACGAGGGTCTGTACGAGGAGATCCCCGAGGCCCGGCGCGCCCGCCTCCATCGCTCCGTCGGCGAGCGGCTAAGGTCAGCCTACGGTCCCGAGGCCGCGTCTCTGGCTGCGGTCCTGGCAGTCCACTTCGAGAAGGGCCAGGACGCCGAGAGCGCGGCGCGGTATCGACGGGTGGCCGGCGAGCGGGCGCTCGGCCGGCACGCCTATCACGAGGTCAACCACCATCTCCAGAAAGCGCTCGAGGCGTTCGACCGGGCCGACACCCTGCCTGGCGACGGAGAGCCCGAGGATCCGGTGCGGTGGGAGCTCGAAGTCTGCACGACACTGAGCATGACCCTGAGCGCGACCCGTGGCTATTCCGATCCCGATGTCGAGAAGATCCACTTGAGAGCCCGGTCGCTCATCGAGCGCCTCGACGATCCCACGGCGCAGCTTTGGGCTCTCTACGAGCTGTGGGACAAGAAGACGGCGACGGCCGAGCTGTCGGTGAGCGCCGATCTCGTGACCCGAATGTCGGAGCTGACCGCGGGGACGGAGAACGACGAGCTGGCGCTCATTTCCTCGTGCGCCAGGGCGCGGATCGCGCTCTTTCGCGGGAAGCTCGCCGAATCCGCTGACGCTGCGCGGCGGGTGTTGACGCTCTACGACCCGCTACGGCACGGCGACCTGTTAGAACGGGGTTTCCAGGACGATCCTGGAGTGAGTTCCCCGGGTGCGGACAGCTGGCGCCTATGGCTCCAGGGATACCCGGCCCAGGCCGCGGCGCGGGCGCGCGAGGCCCGCGAGCTCGCCGAGCGTCGCGACGTACCCTTCAGCAGAGCGTATGCAGGGGTCTGGTCGCTGGCAACGCACCAATTCCGCGGGGAGGCCGCGCAGCTGGAGCGGCGGGTCAGGGACTTGCACCACTTAAGCGCCGAGCACGGCTTTGCTCCCCGGATCGCCTGGGCCACGTTCTTCGAGGGTTGGGTGACGGGAGCTCGAGCCAACGAAGCCGAAGGCATCGCGATGATGGAACGGGGACTGGACGGCTGGCGGGAATCCGGTCTGCGCATTGTAGAGCCGTACCTACTGGCCCTCCTCTCCAAGACGTGTCTTCGCGCCGGCCGCATCGACGCGGCCGGCGAGCGGTTGGCTGAAGCCCGCGATCGGGTCGAGAAGACCGGCGAGCGCTGGTGGGAGGCCGAGCTCCATCGGCTGGAAGGCGAGATCCTGTTGGCGGCAGCCGGAGACGGGGGCCGTGACGAGGACTCCAGCGACCGAGCCGAGGCCTGCTTCCGAAGCGCCCTCGAGGTCGCGCGCGGGCAGCAGGCCAGGTCTCTGGAGCTGCGTGCGGCTCTCAGCCTGAGCCGCCTCTGGAGCCGGAGCAGGAGCGACGAGGCCCGGCAGGTGCTCGGCGGGGTGCTGGAGACCTTCACCGAAGGCCACGACACCGCCGATCTCCGTGCGGCCAAGGAGCAGATGGCCCAGCTCGCGCGCACCGGCTGAGTTTGAGCGCCCGTTAACAGCCTGCGGCGACAGTTTACCCTGAGGTGATTCAGGGGACCCTTGGTGTTCGTCGCAATCCTCAGGTATGACGCTTACCCGGTACTTCGGCGGTTTCTTGCGGAGCCAGGTAGAGCACCTGTCGGAAGTCTTGCGGCGTTGGTTTCAGCCGCAAGTCAGAGTGTGGCTCCAACCCAGCGAAGCGCAGTCGGCCATCCCACCATCTGAAATTCGGATTTAACGTTCTCCACCCTAGATTTAACTTTGCCCCGTCTTGTCTTTAACGGGAGGTTCGGGGCAGGATGTCCATCCAACAAAGGCGTTCCATCGTGACCCTAGCAGGACCCTCGTGATGCCCGAGCCGCTGATCCCACTCCCCGCCGACCACGCCTTCGTGCTCCAACTGCAAGAGAGCCATGGCCGTCCTGAGAGCTGCCGAGCGGGACGGGTCGAGCATCTCGCAACCGGAGAGGCGACGAGATTTACCACGGCAACGGAGCTGTGGGAATTCGTCGACAAAGTTTTGACCGAACTGAAACGAAGGGAGAAACGATGATGAGAGCCAGAACGGTCTCGCGAATGTTCCCCGGGCTAGGGAGAGAGAATCAAAAACGGCTGGAAAAAATTCCGGGTTGCGCTGAACATATATAATC
>JAUWDL010000097.1 GCA_030608825.1 Gemmatimonadales bacterium | reverse complement strand
GAACGACTTGAAACGGGCATGGCGCCCCCCTCATTCGGATCGGACATGAACGACTTGGAGAGACAGCACCCGGGTCTGACCGTCGAGCTGACGGGCTCGGAGGTCGACGTGAGCGAGGGCCCGGACCTGGATGTAGGCCCGATGCGCATCGACCATCTGCCGGCTCGCGTGCCGCCGAAGGCGCTCGTGCTCAGTGGCCTGGCGCTCGGAACGGCGGTCGTCGGCAGCGTTATGTGGCCGGATTCGGCCGGCGAGTACTCGGCCCTCATCTGGCTCCTGGCCATCGTGCCCGCCTTTCTATTTGCCTATTACAAGGGCTGGCCGGGCGCCACGTCCGTCCTCATCTCGGCGATGATCCTCGTCGCGATCTTCGAAGTGGGCTCCTCTCTGCTGAGCACTGGAGAGGTCGCGTGGTGGATCGTCGGCGGGGTGACCGTGGTCCTCATCGCCGTGAGCCTGGGCGCCGGCCTCATATCGGAGGGGCACCGGCAGCAGACGTCCGAGGCCCTCAAGCTCGCCTACGCCGACCCATTGACCGGACTGCCCAACCGGCGCGTGTTGCAGATGTTCCTGAGCCGCGAGTTCGCGGCCACCACGCGCGGCCGGCCGTGCTCAATCGTGCTGCTCGACGTCGACCGCTTCAAGACGATCAACGACACCGAGGGGCATCAGGCCGGCGATCAAGTTCTGCGCGCCGTCGCCCAGGCCCTGGAGGAAAACACGCGCGCCTCGGATCTGAGCGGGCGCTTCGGCGGCGATGAGTTCCTGACGCTCCTCCCCGGCGCGAACGTCCGCGGAGCGCTCGCCTTCGCGGAGCGTGTCAAAGAGTCGACCACCACCCGATTCTCGGAGCTCGGGCTACCTGTCACGATCAGCATCGGCGTGGCTGTGTCGAACTCCTCCACCAAGAACGAAGACGATCTTCTGCAGGCCGCCGACATCGCGCTCTACTCCGCAAAGCGCGAGGGAGGAGACCAGGCCGTCGTCGCCGGCCCATGGCCGATGAAGGAGGCCCAGCTGGACAGCTCCGATGAGGGCGAAGGATCGCTCGCCAGCTGAGGCGGCCGTTCCCCAGCCGGGCCGACTTTCGGACCGGCGCTCGCCGATCCTAGCCACCCCCCCTTTACACAGCGTCGCGGGCCCGGCGAGATTCGGGCCATGCGCCTTCCACGACGACCAACTGTCTCCACGCTCATCCGGACGCCGATCACCTTGGCTACGACCGTTGCGTTGGCCATGGTCTGCGCGGCCTGCACTCCCGAGAGCGGAATGGACTCCGAGACCCACACGGGGTCTGACTCCCTGGGCTCCCCATTCTCGGACCTCCGCGAGCTCCCCTCTCCCGCCGCGGCGGGGGGCATCACTCCGTACCTGTCGGCGGGAAGCGATGGCACCGTCCTGCTGAGCTGGCAGGAGCCGGAGGGCTCGGGACATGCCGTGCGCATGGCCCGTCTGGTCGGCTCCGTCTGGTCCGAGCCCCGCACGATCGCGACGGGCGACGACTTCTTCGTGAACTGGGCCGACTTCCCGTCGGTCATCGAGATGCCCGACGGATCGCTGGCTGCGCACTGGCTGCAGCGCGAGGGGCCCGACACCTACGCGTACGGCGTCCGGATCGCCCGGTCCAGCGACGGCGGGGAGAGCTGGTCCTCGCCCCTGACGCCTCATCTGGACGGCACGCTGACCGAGCACGGGTTCGTGTCGCTCTTCCCCGCGCCCGACGGATCACTGGCGGCCGTGTGGCTGGACGGCCGCGACTTCGCGCGGGCGGCGGCGGAGAACGCGGAGCGGTCCGACGCCAGCGTTGAGGCGGAAGGCACGGATAGCGGAGCGCACACCGACGACAGCGCGGCATCCGAGCCCCACGACGCGAACATGTCCCTGCGCTACGCCGAGATCGATGAGGCGGGCGAGATTCGGGCGGAGACACTGCTCGACGCCCGCACCTGTGACTGCTGCCAGACCTCCGCGGCTCTCACCTCCGCCGGCCCGATCCTCGTCTACCGCGACCGATCGGACGCCGAGATCCGGGACATCTCGGTGGTGCGGCGACTCGACGGGCGCTGGACGGCACCGGCGGTTCTGCATGAGGACGACTGGCACATCCCGGCCTGCCCCGTCAACGGCCCAGCCGTCTCGGCCAGGGGTGATCGAGTGGCCGTGGCCTGGTACACGGCCGCCGGCGACGCGCCGAAGATCTTCGTCAAGTTCTCGGAGGATGCCGGAGCCAGCTTCGGGGAGGCGTTTCGGGTCGACGAAGGCGAGCCGCTCGGACGCGTGGACATCGCCCTGCTGCCCGACGGGTCGGCGCTCGTTCTCTGGCTGGAGACCGCCGAGGAGGGAGCTCGGGTGACGGCTCGCCGGATCCGTACCAACGGGGCGTCGAGCCAGGCCGAGACGGTCGCTCTTACCGACGTCAGCCGGTCCAGCGGCTTCCCGCGGATGGTCCTCCGCGGGACGGAGGTCGTTCTGGCGTGGACCGACGCGGCCGCAGAGGGCGTCCTCCGCACCGCGATCGCGACGCTGCCCACCGAATAGCGCTTGCCGGCGTAAGCGCCGCAGTCGTGGCGCCCACAACCAGGGCGCCGAACCCCGATGCTACGCCAGGGACACCCACACCACGGCCGTCTACGCCGTGACGAGCTCCGGCTCCGGGCTGGCCTCCAGCTCCGGAGAACCCACCGCAGCCTCGCCGGCTTCGGCAGGCTCCGCCTCCTGCCGGCGCAGATTACGCCGTAGGAAAGCCGTCAGGTCGTCCGTAAGCGAGTGCATCACCGGCAACATCACGAGGGTCAGGAAGGTCGCAAAGGTGAGCCCCGCGATCACCGCGATCGCCATCGGGCCCCACCAGGCCGCCTGCTCGCCGCCCCAGAAGATGTTGGGGCTCAGGCGGGTGAAGAGCCCCTTGAAGTCGAAGTTGAGGCCAATCGCCAGCGGCGTCAGGCCCATCACGGTCGTGATCGCCGTCAGCATCACCGGCCGGAAACGGGTGAGCCCGCCGACCACGAGCGACTCGTGCTCGCTCAGGCCGTCGCGCTTCCTCAGGATCCCGATGTAGTCGACCAGAACGATCGCGTTGTTCACGACGACGCCGGCGAGGCTGATCACGCCGACCCCGGTCATGATGACCCCGAACGGCATCCGGAAGACCAGCAGCCCGAGCAGGACGCCGACCGTCGAGAGGAGCACCGAACTGAGGATGATCACCGGTCGGAAGACCGAGTCGAACTGCGACACCAGGATCATGGCTATCAACATCAACGCCATGAGGAAGGCGCCGAACAGGAACGCCTGCGACTCCTACTGGTCCTCCTGCTGCCCGGTGTAGATGAGGGCGTAGCCGGGCGGCAGCGAGGCCTCGAAGCCGGCAAGCTCCGTCCGTACCTCGGCGAGCACCGCGTTCGCGTTGTAGCCAGAACGCACATCGGCCGAGATCGTGGCGACCCGCTCCAGGTTCTTCCGGTTGATGCCGCTGTAGCTCTCCTCGACCCGCCAGCTCGCCACCGATGAGAGCGGGATCTGACCGCCGTCCTCGGGGACCACCGTCAGATCAGCCAGCGCGTCCAGGTTGTCGCGGTAGCGCTCCGCCAGGCGAACGACGATGTCGTACTCCTCTTCGCCGTACCGGAACTCGGAGACCTCGGTGCCGTTGATCGCGCTCCGGATCGTCGCTCCCACCTCGGCCGTGCTGAGCCCGAAGAGGGCGGCCCGCTCGCGGTCGACCTCGATCCTCAGCTCAGGCCGCGCGTCCGCCAGGTCGCTCTCCAGCCCCTCCAGCTTGCGGGCCACCGGGGCGTTGACGAGCAGACGGTACGCCTCGTCGGCGAGCGCCTCGAGCACCCGGTCGTCCTCTCCGGAGAGCTCGATGTTCACCGGAGGGCCCGAGCCCGGCCCGTCCTGGGGCTTCTCCACCGTGATCTCGGCTCCGGCCACGTGCTGCCCCACCGTGTTACGCATCAGCTCCAGCGACTCGAAGGAGTCGCGCTCGCGAACCTCGAAGTCGATGAAGTTCACGGCGATCGTGCCCTCGTTCGCTCCGCCGCCGCGGTTCCCGCCGGAGCCGACCGTGGAGACGACGGACTCGAAGTCGCCGGTGACCGGCAGCGCCGCGAGCTCGCGCTCCACGAGCTTCACGACCTCATCGGTGGCCTCGGCGCGCGTGCCCGGCGGCATCTCCACCTGCACGTAGACCGTCTCGGGCGGGATGTCCTCCGGGAAGAACTCGATCCCGGCGTTGAACATGCCGAACAGCAGGAGCGAGCCGACGAGCACGCCGCCCATGCCGGCCATGACCCGTCCCCGGTGCCCCAGCGACCAGCGCAGCAGGACCTCGTAACGGCGGAGTACGGCCGGCAGAGCGGTCGCCTGGAACCAGTGGCCGATAGGACGCAGAGCCCAGCGGTGGATGGCCCAGAGCAGACCCGCGGTCACGGTCAGCAGAACGGCCGCGAGCGCGTTGCTGGCGAGCGCGATGAGGAAGGCGATCACGGCCGCGCCGATCAGCGTCCACTTGGCGACCGGCGTGAGGCCCGGGGCCCTCTCCCCGTCCAGCTGCATGAAGAGCGAGCAGATCGTCGGGTTCACGACCACGGCCACGAACAAAGAGGCGCTGAGCGTGATGATCAGGGTCAGCGGCAGGTAGGCCATGAACTCGCCGATAATGCCGGGCCAGAAGGTCATGGGCGCGAACGCCGCCAGGGTCGTCGCCGTCGCCGCGATGACCGGCATGGCGACCTCGGCCGTCCCGTACTTCGCGGCCTCCTTTCGATCGTGGCCATGCTCCATGAAGCGGTAGGTGTTCTCCACCACGACGATCGCGTTGTCGACCAGCATCCCGAGCGCGAGGATCAGGCTGAACAGCACGACCATGTTCATCGAGAAGCCGATCAGCTGCATGATGCTGAAGGAGAGCAACATCGAGAGCGGGATGGCGATCCCGACGAACGACGCGTTGGCGACGCCGAGGAAGAAGAGCAGAACGGCGACCACCAGGATGAGCCCCGAGACGATGTTGTTCTCGAGGTTCGAGACCATCTTCCGGATCTCCTCCGACTGATCGGAGGTGATCTTCACCACCGTCGTCGCGGGAAAGCCGGCCTCGGAGACCTCGATCGCCTGCTTCACGGCGTCCGAGGTCTCGATGATATTCTCGCCCGTGCGCTTGACGATCCCCAGCGTGACGACCGAGTTCCCGTCCAGGCGGGCGAAGCTGTCCTGCTCCTTGAACCCGAACTCCACCTCGGCGATGTCGCGCACGTAGACGGGCCGGTCGCCCGGCGACCAGACGACGATGTCCTCGATCAGGCGGGTGTCCTCGAACTCGCCGGGCACGCGCACCAGATACTCGCGCTCGCCCACGTCGATCGTGCCGCCGGGGATGGTGAGGTTCTCCTCGCGGATCACCTCGATCACATCGTCGAACGCCAGGCCGTAGAACTGGAGCTTGGCCAGGTCCACGTTAACCTGGACCTCCCGCTCCAGGCCGCCCGAGAGCGTGACCTCGAGCACGGAGGGGATGATCTCGATCCGGTCCTGCAGGTCCTCCGCCACCTCCTTGAGGCGCCTCAGGCTGTACTCACCCGAGACGTTCACCTGCATGATCGGGAACTCGGAGAGGTTGAACTCCAGGATCATCGGCTCGTCGGCCGCCGCCGGGATCTCCGGCTTGGCGATGTCCACCTTCTCCCGAACGAGCTGGAGCGCCTCCGTCATGTCCATCCCGGCCGTGAACTCGATCAGGATGCTCGAGTAGCCCTCGACCGAGGTCGACGTGATCTCCTGGGCGTCCGCGATCTCGTTCAGCTCCTCCTCGAGCGGGCGCGTGATCAGGGTCTCGACGTCCTCGGGGGCCACGCCGGAGTAGGAGGTGTTCACCGCCACGAAAGGCACCGTGATCTCCGGCATCGACTCCTTGGGGATGCGGATATAGGAGACCAGGCCGCCCAGGATGATGATGGCCGTGAGGACGAGCACGCTCGTCGGATGATCCACGGCGAGCGAGGTCAGCCAGAACTGCTTGTAGCGCTTCGCTCCGGGCCCCGGCTGCACGCCGTTGCCGCCGGCGCCGTTGTTCTTCCCGGCGCCGGTGGGAGGGGTTCTCGGATCGGTCATCCTTCAGCCCGATCCGAGCTGTCGAT
>JAUWDL010000021.1 GCA_030608825.1 Gemmatimonadales bacterium | reverse complement strand
TCCTTTTCCCTGGCGACACGCGCCCAGAGCGCCTCCAAGGCGTCCGGAAGGCCTTCCCGCGTGACCGACGAGATCTGGAAGACACCCCATGCGTCGGGGGCCTCCAACTCCACCTCCCGGGGGAGGGGAAGGAGATCGACCTTCGTGATCAAGACGCAGAACGGTATCCCCACGAGAGCCGCGTCGTGGGAGAGCAGCTCGTGCCTGAGGAGCTCGTACGCTCGCTGGATGTCCCCGGCGTCGATCGGAATCAGCATCGCGAGCGTCCTCGTGCGCTCGATGTGCCGCAGGAACTGCGTGCCCAGCCCTTTTCCCTCGTGAGCCCCTTCGATGAGCCCGGGAATGTCGGCAACCACGAAGCGCCGTACATCGGACAGCTGCACCACGCCCAGATTGGGCTCGAGAGTCGTGAACGGGTACGCGGCAACCTTCGGCCGAGCAGCCGAGACCGCCGCCAGCAGAGTGGACTTTCCGGCGTTCGGTTCGCCGACGAGCCCGACGTCGGCGATAAGCTTCAGCTCCAGCACGAGGCTTCGCTCTTCACCCCATTCACCGGGCTCCCAGTGCCGCGGCGCCTGACGCGTCGCCGTGGCGAACGCGGCGTTTCCGCGGCCGCCTCGCCCGCCTCGTGCGGCCACGAGCCGATCACCGGCTTCCAGAAGCTCCCCCAGGCGCTCGCCCGTCTCCGCGTCCATTACCACCGTGCCCAACGGTACGGGCAGCACAAGATCCTCTCCGTCCGCGCCGTGGCGGTTGGAGCCTTCACCATGCCCGGCCCGCCCGGCCTTGTAGTGTTGCCGATAGCTGTAGTCGAGAAGCGTGTGAAGCTGAGAATCGGCCGCGAGCACCACGTCGCCCCCGCCGCCTCCATCGCCTCCGCTCGGGCCGCCGAACGGAACACCCTTCTCGCGGCGAAAGGCCATCGCACCGGCGCCGCCGGCCCCGCCCTTCACGTGGATCGTGGCCTGGTCAACGAACATGGCGCCTCAATACCTGCTGCCAGAGCGTCCGCGCCCGTCCGCGCCACTCCTCGGTCGGGGCGTAGCGCAGACCCGCCTCGAGAGCCGCCTCGGCTTCGGCCGGCTCGGCCCCCGCGTTGAGGGCCCCGCGCAGGTGCGAGTGCAGCTGCGGCTCCCAACCGGTCACGGCGAGTGAAGCGACGATGCAAAGCTCCCGCGTCGGAAGATCGATGGTCGGCCGGCTCAGGACCTTCCCGTATCCCTCCAGGATCATCCAGCGGTCCAGCTCGGGATGCAGAGCCTGGACGTTCCTTCTGAGCTTCTCGTAGTTGGTGGAGTAGACTCGTGCGCACACGCCCTCACCCGCCCGCTCCCAGGTCGAGGCGAGATCGTTCGCGTCCGGCGAGAGCCTGTCGTGATCGTCGTGCTCCGCGCGACGGCGGCCCGGGG
The DNA here is from genome assembly GCA_030608825.1 of Gemmatimonadales bacterium. Classification (GTDB taxonomy): domain Bacteria; phylum Gemmatimonadota; class Gemmatimonadetes; order Palauibacterales; family Palauibacteraceae. Next base: position 8,715 of record JAUWDL010000021.1, on the reverse strand, counting down.
CGAGAGAACGCCAGATGCCGAAGGCCCATATCGCCGCCGGGAAGCCCAGAAACAGATAGGCCTGAAGGAGCACCTCCTCGACGGGTTCGGGGCCCGCCGTCGCGGCGGCCTCGAGCAGAGCCCCGCGCAACGCCGCTTCGTCGCGAGAGGCGTGCGCCGCCGAGACGAGCACGAGCGCCTCCCGCTCCGAGGGAAGACCGCCAGCCGCCGGCGTCGACCCGTTCATCTCCTCGTCGCTCAGAGAGGCGCTGTCTCCGGAACCAGCCGGGGAGACATATCGGCCTGTATGTCGCCCACCTTCCTGCCCAGCCTGTTCATGACGAGCGGTACTCGCATGTCACCCAACCTCTCGGACTCCTCGTCGCTGAGGAGGTTCAGCGCTTCCAGCATCCCGATGACGGCGGGCCCGGCCGCCCTCGCGTTCCCATCACCGAGCTTCATGGCGAGCCCCCACCCCAGCTTGGGGGCCGCCGCACAGAACACGCCCTCGGCGCCCTCCTTGCCCAGGATCCGACCCTTCGTGTCCTGCATGAGCCGCGTGGCGAAGTTCCCCTCGCCCGAGATAAGCTCCGGATGGGCCGTCATCGTGCTCACAACCTCCATCGCGCCCCGCTCGCCTGCGGCGGCGGCTCGACCCAGGCGCGCGTAGGCGCGCGCCATCTGTCGAAGAGAGAGGTAGGGGGTCGGCACGCTGCATCCGTCGACCGTCCAGCGCAGGATCCCTGGATCCACATCCAGCCACTCCTCGAGCTCGCGACGGATCCGCTGCTGCACGGCGTGGTCGTGGTCCGTGTATCCTCGGAGCGGCCAGCCTCGATGCAGAGCGAGCGCCAACATGCCGGCGTGCTTGCCCGAGCAGTTGTTGTGAAGCGGTGTGAAGTGGCCGCCGGAGCGAATCACGGCATCCGCCGAAGGCCGGTCGTACGGCGGGTGGATCCCACAGGCAAGCTGGCCGGAGAACAAGCCCAGGCGAGCCAGCATCGCACTGACGATCTCGACTTGAGCGGGCGTACCGTCGTGGGAGGCGCAGCACATCGCGAGCTCCGTGGAGCCGAAACCGTACGTCTCCGTCACGCCATCGGTTACGAGCGGAAGAGCCTGAAACGGCTTCATCGCGGAACGCCAGAAGGCGAGGAGCTCCGAGTCTCCGAACTGGGCTTCCTCGTCCGAGTCGAGGCCGCATACGATGCCGTGGGCTCGGTGCCGGGACTCGAGCTCCGTGCCGCGCGTCACACGTACCGTGTTCTTGATCACTCGTACCGCCGCTATCCGTTGTTCGTGATCGGGGACGCCGGGGTCGACGGCCTCCGAGCCTGCTCGCGCACGAGCATCGCCATGCCGATCAGGATCGCGACGCCACCTGTCACCGTGTTCATCGAAGGCCGCTCGGCGGCGCCGAGCACGAGGACGGCCAGCACGGTGGCTCCGGCGGGCTCCAGCAGGACGACAAGGCTGACAACATATGCGCGCACATGGCGCAGCGCCCAGTTGAAGGACGTGTGACCGAGAAGCATGGGTCCGATCGCCATCCCGGCGAAGAGAGCCCAGGTGCCGGGGGAATAGCCGGTCGCCGGCACTCCCCGCACCCACATGGAGATGCCGGTGAGAAGCGCCGCGAGCAGGTAGACCGGCGCCACGTAGCTCCACAGCCCGAGGCGCAGGCGCAGCCTGCGGCCGGCAATGAAGTAGAGGGCGGCGAAGAAGGCGGCCAGTGCCGCCAGCAGGTCGCCGATGAACGCACCCTCGCCGAGCCGAAAATCGCCCCACCCGATCCACACCGCACCCGAGGTGGCGACGAGGATAGCCACCCACTCGAGCCGCGATGGCGGCTCCCGCAGCCAGAGCGTCGAGAGCAGCCCCACATAAAGGGGATGAGCCGTCACGAGCACGGTGGAGCTCGCCACGCTCGTGTACTCCAGCGAGAGAAACCAGGTCACGAAGTGGAGGGCCAGAGCACCGCCGGAGAGGGCGACCCAGCGCCACTCCGAGCGGCTCAAGGACCGGACCTCTCGCCACTGGCCGGACAGGCCGCAGAGCGGGAGGATGAGGAGCAGGGACAGCGTGAGCCGCCAGAAGGCTATGGCGCTGACCGGCGCCTCCGCCAGACGCACCAACACGGCCGAGACCGAGACCCCGGCCAGGCCGAGGGCCAGAACCGGTGCGGCGCGAAGACTACCTCGGATCGTCCCCTGTCCCTCTCAGGCCGTGACCCGTCTCATCGCCGGCGGCCAGCCGCACCAACGCCCGGGCGGTGTGGCTACCAGCGTCGGCATCTCGGCCGAGCCTCGGCAGGTCCGATGGATCGTCGACGTCGTACCACTCCGGCAGCTCCACGTAACGGAGTCCCAGGCCTCGAGCCCGCTCGCGGGTCACGGCGAGCACCTCCGGCGTCGACCAGGGCACGTCCGTGAAGAGACCGGCCGCCTTCGGCCACGTTTGGCGGCGCAGGCCGATGAGATAGTACCCCCCATCGGCCGACGGGCCAACGACGACCTCGGTCGCGGTCAAAGCAGTGAAGGCACGCCTCACGTACGCCATCGGCAGCGTCGGATGGTCGCTTCCGGTGACCACGACGTCATCACAGCCTTCCCCGAAGGCGGTCTCCAAGGCACCGCGCAATCGGCCACCGAGATCGGCTCCGACCTGATCCCTGAATCGCAGGCCCGGATGACGCCGGTGGAAGTAGGCGGCGCCCCTCCTCTCGTCCTCCGGCGCCGATCCACCGCCGGCCCCCCAGACCTCGAGGCCAACCCCTCTTACGCCTCGGCAGAGCGCGATCGTGTCGTCCAGGAAGGCCTCGTAGAGGAGTGCCGCACCATCGGATCCCAGCCTCGGGATGAGCCGCGTCTTGACGCGGCCAGGCTCGGGCAGCTTCGCGAAGATGAGGAGCCGGCGACGTGGCACCGGATCGCTGGGTGGAAGACCTGTCACGCTAGCCAGGGCACGGAGCCGGGCGGCACCCGGCTCCGGCGCGTCTGCTAGTTGGGGGTCGGCATCGGTCCGGCGTGCGCCCCATCCACGGCCGCCCTCTCGCTCGCCGCCAAGGCGAACAGATCCTGCGGCGTGTTCGTCTGCCGCAGCAGCGCGATCGCCTTGGTGACCTGCGGCTGCCGACGGAGGGTGCGCTTCAGGGAAGCCTCCTCGCCGAACGCCGATTGAGCGATGCGGATTCCCAACTCCCAGTCGATCCAACCGGCGGCGTCGTCGAACAGGTCTCTGTCGACCTCGACCCCCTTCTCCTGGACGATGAAGTTGTAGAACGCATCTCGGATGGCCGGCGTGATCTCGAAGTCCTCGCGCAGATCAGGGTGGTCATGAACCCACTGGACCGAGAAGCGGAACGTGGCATCCCGCAAGGCCAGCTCGCTCTCGGCGAGCTCCTCCCGGAAGATCTGTTCGGTCGATGTGAGCGTGTCCGGCATCACCGTGATATCGGGCGTGATGCCGCCGCCCCCGTAAACGATGCGTCCGGCGTCCGTGTAGAAGGTCTCCCGGTCCGTCACGTCGACGACGTGGACCGGATCGCCCTCCATCGAGATGGCCCTCCCGGCGAGCGCGGCGAAGTCGGTCCGGAAGGGCTTCTGGATCGAGCGTCCGCTCGGCGTGAACCAGCGGGCGGTCGTCATCTTCAGGTAGTTGCCGCCGGAGAGGGGGTACAGCGTCTGAACCAGGCCCTTGCCGAACGTCGTCGTTCCGATGATGAGCCCCCGATCGTGGTCCTGCAGGGCTCCGGCGACGATCTCGGAGGCGCTGGCCGAATAGGGATTGACGAGCACGACCAGCGGGAGGCCGGGATACTGCTCGGTGGACGGCGCGCCATATGCCTGGTTCTCGCTCTTGTTTCTGGACCTGGTCTCCACGACCTCCACCCCGCGCGGAAGGAAGAGGTCGGCGACCGCGATCCCCTCCTCCAGGAGCCCGCCGGGATTCGAGCGCAGATCGAGAATGAACGACTCGGCTCCCTGGGAAAGCAGTTGGTCGATCGCGGATTGAACCTCTCCCCGCGCCGCCCGGCTGAACTGCTCGAGGCGGACGAAGCCCACGTCGCCGTCGACCATGAAGGATTTGACCGAGACGACGTGGATCTCGGCGCGTTCGATCTCCACCTCGATCGGGCGATCGACTCCAGGCCGCATGACGAGGAGCTGCACCGCGCTACCCTTGGGTCCGCGGAGAACCTGGACCGCATCGTTGGTGCTCCACCCTTCGGCCGACTCGCCATCGACCTCGACGATGCGATCGCCGGTGATCAGCCCGCGCTTTTCGGCGGGGGTGTTCGGCAGGACGGCGACCACCGTGATCCAGCCGTCCTGTTCGTCGATCCGGATCCCCAGGCCACCGTAGTTCCCCGTGGTGCTGAGCTGCAGGTCCTTCCACTCATCGCGGTCGAGAAAGTCCGTGTAGGGATCACCGAGCTCGGTCAGGAGACCGTCGATCGCCATACGATAGAGCTCCGCCGGCTCCGTTTCCTCGACGTAGCGTTCGGCGACCAGGCGGAGGACTTCGTCGAGCAGCTTCGACTGCGTGTAGGCATCTTCGTCCGCGGTGCCCTGTTGCAGCAGCCATCCACCGCTCACCAACGCGATCAACGCTACGGCCAGTGGAGAATGCCACGTTTGCCTGAGCCTCATTCAGCCTCCGTATCCCTGAGCAAGCACCGTCCGACACGAGCTCGATGTCCGGACCCGTGAAACCGCGAGTTCTTGATTGCTAACGCCTTAGCACTTCAAATGTTCCGGGCCAACGCCCGACCAGCTCGGCGATCACGCGCTGCTCGATCTCCTCGGGCGAACCCTGCCCATCGACGGCCATTATCCTCGTGTCCTTGGAGGCAAGCAAGTCGTAGGCCTCCGCCACCCGGCGGAAAAACTCTCCGGACTCGCGCTCCAACCGGTCCGGCTCCTCTTCCTTCCGGTCGCGTCCGGCCGCCGGCTCGATCCGAAGCAGGATCATCGCATCCGGCTCAAGCCCTCCGGTGGCCCACGAGTTGAGCCGGCGCACCTTCTCCAGCCCCAGCCCGCGGGCGATACCCTGGTAGGCGAGCGTCGAGAGCTCGTACCTGTCGGCCACGACGATCCGTCCTTCGTCGAGAGCAGGGCGCACGATCTTCCGGACGAACTCCGCCCTCGAGGCGAGGTAGAGCAGGGTCTCCGCCTCCGGGCCGAGATCCAGCACCGGATCCAGCACCACGTCACGAATCCGCTCGCCGCCCTGCGTGCCTCCCGGCTCCCGGGCCATCAGGCAGCGTACGCCGGCCGACTCGAGGCGCCGCGTCAGGCGACGGGCCTGAGTCGTCTTCCCGGCCCCTTCGACCCCCTCGAAGACGAGAAAGAAGCCGCGGCCGGAAGACCCTTCCGGGTGCCTACCGGTAGTCGGCGTAATACTCGGTCCCCAGGTGAGTGATCTGCTCCTCACCCATCAGCCAGCGCAGCGTGTTCTTCAACTTCCATTGCTGGATAAAGAGGTCGTGCTCCGGATAGAGCCCCGGCGCCACCTGCGGGCTCTTGAAGAAGAAGGAGAGCCACTCCTGGATCCCGTGGAAGCCCGCTCGGGCCGCCAGGTCCAAGAAGAGCGCCAGGTCCAGAACGATCGGAGCGGCGAGAATCGAGTCCCGGGCGAGGAAGTCGATCTTGATCTGCATCGGGTATCCCATCCAGCCGAACAGGTCGACGCTGTCCCATCCCTCCTTGTTGTCGCCGCGAGGAGGGTAGTAGTTGATCCGCACCTTGTGGTAGATGTTGCCGTAGAGCTCGGGATACAGCTCCGGCTGGAGGATGTGCTCGAGCACCCCGAGCTTCGACTCCTCTTTCGTCTTGAAGCTCTCCGGATCGTCCAGCACCTCGCCGTCGCGATTCCCGAGGATGTTGGTGGAGAACCAGCCGCTCAGGCCGAGCATTCGTGCCTTGAGGCCCGGCGCGAGGATCGTCTTCATCAACGTCTGCCCCGTCTTGAAGTCCTTCCCGCAAACCGGCATGCCCGCCTCGTCGGCAAGCTCCAGCATCGCCGGGACGTCGACCGTGAGGTTGGGAGCCCCGTTGGCGAAGGGCAGTCCCTCTTTGAGGGCGGCGTACGCGTAGACCATCGAGGGCGCGATGGCATCGTGGTTCTCGGCCATCGCCTTCTCGAACGAATCCACCGTGGCGTGGACCTCGTGCGGCTCCATGAACACCTCGGTGGATGCGGCCCAGACCATCACCAGCCGGTCACAGCCCTTCTCCTCCTTGAAGCGTCGAATGTCCTCCCTCAGCTGCTCCGCGAGCTCCAGCTTGTTCTCGGCACTCTTGACGTTGGTGCCGTCGAGCTTCTTCACGTAGCGCTTGTCGAACACGGCCGGCATCGGCCGGATGCCCCGAAGGAAGTCGGCGAGAGGGTCCACGTCTTCCGGCTTCAGCACACCGCACGTCTTGGCGGATTCGTACGCGTCGTCCGGGATCGGATCCCACGCGGCGAACTCGAGATCCTCCAGCGCCGCCAGCGAGACGAAGTCCTTGACCAGGGGCGTCGTGTGGTCCGTCCGCTTGCCGAGTCGGATCGTGCTCATCTGGGTGATCGACCCGATGGGCCGGTTCAGGCCTCGCCGGACGCTCTCGACTCCCGCGATGAACGTCGTCGATACCGCTCCCAACCCGACCAACATGACGCCGAGCTTGCCCTCGGCGGGAGCGATCTCCAAACCGGTATTCCCGTTACTTCCTTGCATATCGTTCATTTTCTCCCCGCTATGGTCATTTCCTGGTGGAGTGCTCGAGTCCCGTCAGGCGTCGTGTGGACCGGCGAAGTGGGACTCGTCGGCCGGCGGGCGTACCGCTGCCTCCGGCTCGGGTCGCCCGTGCGGGCGCGAGTGCTTGTACACCCAGACGATTCGTTGTATCACGGTGATGTTGGTTAGGATGGCGAGACCTATGATCACGACGCGAAGGGCCAGACCCTGCACGCCCAGCAGCGTAGCTTCTCCGAAGATCAGCGCCGCGAACCCGATCAGGATCACTCTCTCGGCGCGCTGCATCACGCCGACATCGCAGCGCACGCCCAGGCCCTCCGCCCGCGCCCGCGTATAGCTGATCATCAGCGAGCCGGCCATCGCCAACATGACCCAGTAGATCATGCCGACGTCGCCCAGCTCGAGTCGATAATCGTTGTAAAGCGACAACAGGCCGAGATAGACGATGATCTCGGATAGGCGATCCAGCGTCGAGTCGTAGAAGGCCCCGAACGGCGACGCGAGCCCCGTCCGACGGGCCACCGTGCCGTCGAGGATGTCGAACACACCCCCCAGGAGGATCAGGAAGCCGGCCGTTCGAACGTGGTGCTGATGGAAGAAAAAGCCGGAGCTGGACGTGATCAGGAATCCCGCGGTCGACAGGATGTTGGGGTGGACGCGGCGGCTCGTCAGCCAGGATACGATCGGCTCGACGGTCGCGCGCAGACCTTTCTCCAGGACCGCGCGGATGCGGTTCATGAGGGGATGATAATCCGGCTCTCCTGCCCCTTCTTGATCCCCTCGCCGATGGAATGGTGCACTTTGTCCATCAGCTTGTCGAAGTTGAGCTGGGAGGAGATGAGAGATTGGTAGCGGCTGCTCGTCTGCACCTCTTCCTGGAAGTCCGCGTACTCCTTCTGGAGCTCCTCGGGCGGATCTTCGCCGCGCGAGATGTGGCCGAGTAGCCGCTCCTGCAGCGCCCTCATCTCGTTGAGCATCTTCGTGGCCTCCCGGTCGTCCGCCAGGTCCCGGTTGGCGGCGTTCAGGTACCTGTATTCCGGACTCTGTGAGATCAGGCGGCCTAGCTCCTCCGCCTTCTCCATGGTTCTCTCACGCGGGTCGTCGGTCGCCATCGAAGTCCGCTCTTCCAAGGGGTTCGCGTGCCGGCGGACGTCGCCTTCACGCAAGCAGGCTTGAGTCAAGCCGGTAGTATAACCCGGCCATAATCCGGGCGCGACCGCACCATTCGTCGCCGCATGGGAGTCCTGGCCGCGCCTCGGGATACAGGTCTCCCGCCTTCTACCCGTACAGGTGTACGTGTAGAAAGAACGTCACGAGACACGCTCTGCAAAGGCGAACCTCACCTTCCCGGCCAGATCCTTCCGGATCGCGGTTCCGGCCCAATCACCGCTCTCCGCCAGCAGCTCTCGGACCTGCTCTCCCTGCCCTTCTCCGATCTCCAGGAACAGCGCCCCGCCAGGCTTCAGGTGATCCCGGGCGCCGGCCAGAATCTCGCGGATGACGTCGAGTCCGTCCTCGCCCGCCACGAGCGCCTCCGGGGGATCCTGTCGCACCTCGGGGGGGAGGCGCTCCATCTCGGCGCTCGAGACGTACGGCGGATTGGAGACGATGAGATCGAAGCGCTCCCCTTCGCCCACGGCCTCCCAGAGCGTGCCCTCCACGAGACGGAACTCGACGCTCGCCTCCGTCTGGCCGACCCTGCGCCGGTTCTCCGTCGCCTGCTCCAGCGCCTGGCGAGATCGGTCGAGAGCGACGACTCTCGCGGCGACATGCTCGTCGGCCAGCGTCAGCGCGATCGCTCCCGATCCGGTGCCGACGTCGAGCGCCGAGTCGACGTACGCTCGGCTTGCAGGTCGAGTGACGACCCTGACCCCCTCCACGTCGGCGGGGCCCTTGGGCCGGGAGCCCTCGGCTTGCTGCCGCTCTCGCGCCCACTCGAGGATTCGGTCGAGCAGCTGTTCCGTCTCGGGTCGTGGAACGAAGGCCCGCCGATC
>JAUWDL010000276.1 GCA_030608825.1 Gemmatimonadales bacterium | reverse complement strand
ATCGACGCGGTGTGCACCCTCGACTATCCGAGCGATCGCCTCGAGATCCAGCTGCTCGACGATTCGACGGACGAAACGACCGCCATCGCTGCGGCTCGAGTGGCCGCTTGGCGTCGCCGGGGTCGACGCATCGAGCATCTCCGCCGAGGGTCGCGATGTGGCTACAAGGCCGGGGCCCTGGCCCATGGGCTCCGGCGGGCCCGGGGAGACCTCCTCCTCGTTCTGGACGCGGACTTCGTCCCGGAGCCCGATCTGCTGCGACGGCTCCTGTCGCCCTTCTCCGATCCGCACGTCGGCATGGTGCAGGCGGCGTGGAGCTACCTGAACGAGAGCGACAACTGGCTCACGCGCGCGCAGGCCCTTCTGCTGGACGCTCACTTTCAGATCGAGCACGAGGCCCGCTTCCGCAGCGGGCTCTTCTTCAACTTCAACGGCACGGCCGGGATGTGGAGGCGGGCGTGTGTGGAGGATGCGGGAGGCTGGCGGGCGACAACGCTGACTGAAGATCTCGACCTGAGCTACAGGGCGCAGCTCGCCGGGTGGCGCTTCGTCTTTCTGAGTAACGTGCAGGTTCCGAGCGAGCTGCCGGCGGAGATGCGCGCCGTAGAGGTCCAGCAGGAACGTTGGGCCCAGGGCGGCGTCCAAACCGCGCGTCTCCTTCTGCCGAGAATCTGGCGAAGCCCGCACAGCCTGGCGATCAAGGCGGAGGCTACGGCTCACCTTCTCGGCCACGTTGTCCACCCCGTAACGCTTCTTCTCGCTGCGGCGCTGAGCGTCCTCGCCTTCTCGGGAGCCGGACGGGATTGGCTTCCTGCCTGGCTGCACGTGCTGGGCGTCTCCGCGGCCACGTTGCCGTTCGTGGCGTTCGCGGCGCTGGCGGGCCTCCAGCGTGGCGTACCGCTCCGTGATCTGCCGCGGAGGATCGTGGAGGCTCTCGCCCTCGGCGTCGGTCTGGGCGTGCCGCTCACCTGGGCGGTGGCGCGCGGAGCTCTGGGTGGAGACACGCCGTTCATGCGGACGCCGAAAAAGGGCGAGCGCCCGGTGCGGCGTTACCGGGCCGCCCCCCACGTGGCGCCGGCGGCCTGGCGCGCCGTGGCCGGTCTATCTCTCGGAGTCGCGGCCGTCTTCCTTGTCGGCAGCGGCGCCCCCCTGCCGGCCCTCCTCACCGGTCTCTTCGCGGCCGGCTACATCGCCACGACGTGGGCGACGCTTCGCGGAGGTCGCTTCGATGCCCAGGAGAGCCAGGAAGGGCCCATGGATCGCCAGGCGGACGAAGAGCGGTTCCGGCCAGCTTCCCGTCGCCTGGTAGGCGTCCAGCCCCCAGTACGCCATGAAGACAGTGCCGCTGAGCAGCAGCCAGGCACGGCCGCCGCGTAGCGCCGCGAGCGGCAGGATCCAGAGCACGTACCACGGGTGGATCGTCGGGGAGAGGACGAGCGCGATCCCGATCGTCCAGTACAGGGCCCGCTCGACGCTCCAGCGACGCCATGCGGCGAAGAGAGCGCAGCCGATCAGCCCCACGGCCCAGATGGCCTTGGCGGGTTCGGGGCCGAGCGCGGCGGCCAGAGGCCGGAAGACGCCGGCGTTGGCCTCCCAGTGCTCGGCGTACGTGAGCAGGCCCCGGAAGAGCGACGATCCGGCGTCCACGTAGGGTAGGGAGAGCAGGATGAGAGTCCCGAACCCCGCAGCCGCCGCGACGGCTCGTCTCCGCGCTGCGGCGGGGAACGCGGCGGCGGGAGCGAGCTTGATGGTGGCTCCGAGCCCGAGTAGGGCGCCGCCCAACGTCGCCGACCGCAGGGATGGTAACCCTGTGCCTTCTCCCGGGTCGCTGCGACGCCCGAGGAAGAGCAGCGCGGCCATCGTCGGGAGGATTCCGAGCGGCTCCAGGTGGCCGCTCCAGGCGACCTCCACGAGAACGAGTGGCGACCAAAGATAGAGCAACGGAGCGAGCCCGGTGGGTTCGCCTCGCCGTGAGGTCAGGCGGTCGAGAACCCAGCCGACGCCGAGGTCCGCGGCGACCCAGGTCACCTTGAAGAGGATCATCGACGGGCCCAGCAGCGCCAGTGCCCAGAACACGAGCTCTGCTCCCGGGGGATAGATCGTCGATACCGACGGATGATTGATGAGCGCGTGCCAACCGGTGCGCAGCGGCTCGAGGGCGGCACCCTCCGGCGCGTACAGATAGGGGTTCACGCCATGGGTCTGTACCCACCCGTCCCACAGGTACCGGTAGATGTCGTCGGAGAAGTGCGGATCCCGCGGCAGGAGCGCGAGTCGGCCGACGATCGCCAGCGTCCACACGCCCCGGCGCCCCAGCGGCCGGCGCCCATGGGCGAGGGCCGCGCCGACGTAGGCGCCGAAGGCGGCCACCCACAGGCCCATGGAGGGCCACGGCGTCCCGCTCGCTCCGGGAAGCCAGGCGATCGCGAGCACGAAGGCGAGGCACAGAGCGCCCGGGAGCAGCGGCGACACGCTCGGGCGCAACGCCGACACGCCCGGCGCCCGATGGTCCGAGCCCGAAGCGAGACGGATCTCGCTCACACCGGCCTTCCTGGCGAGCGCAGTCCGTGAAGGGCGTCGCGGTTCTGGTTCCGGCCCGTAACGAGGCTGACTGTCTTCCCGATCTCCTCGACGGGCTCTCCGCCGCCGGTGTCGATCTGGTGATCGTCGTCGACAACGGCTCCACGGACGACACCGCACGGATCGCGGCCGAGCGCGGCGCCGCCGTGACGCGTGAGCCGGCTCCTGGCTACGGCCGGGCCTGTCTGGCCGGCATCCGCGAGCTCGCTGCTAAGGGGCAGCCCCCCGAGGTTCTCGTCTTCGTGGATGCCGACGACTTCCTCGCGCCCTCCCAGATCGGGAGCCTCGTCGCCCCGATCGCCCGGGATGAGGCGGATCTTGTCGTCGGCGAGCGACGGTCGAGGCCCGGGGGCCCGGGAGTCCGTCCGCACGCCCGAATGGGGAACGCCCTCGTCACGAGCGTGCTGCGCCTGGTCTACCGCAGCGGTGTGCGCGATCTGGGCCCGTTCCGCGCGATCCGGTTCTCCTGTCTTCGCCGCCTCGAGCTCGATGATCCGGACTACGGTTGGTACGTCCAGATGCAGGTAAGGGCACTCAGGAGCGGATGCCGGGTGGTCGGGGTGCCGGTTGATTTCCACGCCCGCACCGCCGGGACCTCCAAGGTATCTGGATCCGTGCAGGGTTCGGTTCGCGCCGGAATCAAGATACTGTGGACGCTGGCCGGCGAGATCATCGGTGGCCCCGGGCGATGC
>JAUWDL010000156.1 GCA_030608825.1 Gemmatimonadales bacterium | reverse complement strand
GCCAGGGAGCCCAGGAACTCGGCGATCTCTTCCGCCGGCGCGAGGCGGAAGTCCGTGCCGGGGTCCACCAGGAGGATGCCCGCGACATCGCCCGGTCTCTCGGCCAGGAGCGCTATCGCCACCGCCGCGCCGTAGCTGTGGCCGACGAGGACGAGGGGGGCCAACTGGAGGGCGTCGATGATCGGCCAGATCTCGGACGCCACGGCCGCAGGGGCGTAGTCGCCCTCTTCCGCGGGATCCGAAACACCGTGCCCGGGCAGATCGACCGCAAGGCCCATCCGCTCGGGCATCAGGTGCTGGATCTGCGCCTGCCACTGAGCCGCGGTCCCGCCAAGCGAGTGCAGGAAGAGCACCGGGGCGCGGCCGGCCGCGTCAGTCATGTGAGCCGGCCGTTCCGGCAGCTTGCCTGCCGGCGGGCAGGTACGCCACCAGGGTCGGGACCCAACCCAGGGCGACAACGCCGTGCAATATGCTCCCCATCACAATGAATGATGCCCATCACAATGATCCCCATCACAGGCTCGTACTCGCCGGTCGACTGGAAGATCTGGAGATCGCCGCGCTCGCCTCGACGCTCAGAGCAGCAGCGAATAGAGAAGGATGGCCGCGAAGATGGCCGGGAAGACGAGTCGCGACAGTCGATCGATGCGCAGAGCCGCTTCCTCCCGACCTCTTCCAGCGAGTCCGGTCGACAGGAGGGCCTCACCGAAGGCGAAGAAGACCAGCACCGTCGCACCCATCACGAACCGGTCGGCGCGCGTCAGATAGGAGAGGCGCGGCAGCGTGTACGCGAGGCTGAACAGGAACGCGATGAGCGTCAGCACGGCGGACGTCGAGATGCCGATCTGGGGCGGCACCAGCTTCGGGTCGATCCAGAACACCGCCCAGGACATGCAGACGATGAGGATGAGCGGAAGAAATAGCTTCTGCGCATAGTAGGCCCGGTTACGCCGGACCTCTACCCGATAGGTGACCTGAGGGTAGCGTTGCTCCGCGGTGGGCAGGCGGAACGACTCGTACTCCACCGAGCCTCCCGTGACGGTCCAGTCGGCGATGGAGAACTCCTCGGCGCGGCCGCTTCGCTCGTCCAGCAGGAACGTGACATCCTCGGCCCGGGTCCTCCCGAGCACGACGCGAATCGACAGCGTCTGCCTATCCAACGGGAAGTCTTGCAGGTCCAGCCGATTCGTGAAGACGCCCTGGAAGCGCTGGCTGTACTCCAGGTGCCCGTCGGGCTCCACGTAGACACGATCCTCAAAGCTTTTGTCCACTGTTCGCTCGTTCATGATCAGCACCCGAGGTGCCCAGATCGCTTCTATCGGAAGCCGGCAACCGGCCAGCGAGCGGCCTTCCACGTTCACGAGTCGCTCATCACGCCAGGCCATCACGAAAAAGAAGTCCGCGGAGAAGGTCTGCTCCGCGTCGTCGATCCCCTGCAAATCGACGAGATAGGCTCCAACGGTCATCTCCGTGGGCACGCCGTCGGGATCCGGGCGGGTGAGGGTCAGCTCCCGCGGAACCGAGCAGTCGCCCTGGATGGCCATGGCCGGGAGAGCAGCCGGGAGAGCAGACGACAGCAGGAGCAAGGCGGCGGCCGCCGTAAGGGCTGGACGACGCGGCTTCGACCCCCGAGATTTCCCGGCCGAGTACGTTCGGTGGTTTTGCACGACGCGAAGCTAAAGCGGTGGTGGTTCCGTGGCGAGCGCCCGACTAGTTGCGGCTCACACGGGCGCAGGAGGGATCCGATCGCGACGACACAGGTTACCCGAGGGACCGGCGTGAGCACCTCACGCTCCGATGACGGCACGCTCGTCGTGCGCCTCGAGGGCTCCTGGAGCGTGGAAGCCGGCATCCCCTCCGCGGACCCGATGATCCGCGAGATCTCGACCCCGCCGCCACCCGCCTGCATCGCCTTCGACGCCTCCGCGCTCGAGGACTGGGACAGCTCCCTTCTCGCGTTCGCGCGCCAGCTTGGAGACGCCGCGGGAGCGCGCGGAGTGAAGGTCGATCCTTCGGGGCTGCCCGCGGGCGCCCGACGGCTCATCAACCTGGCTGCAGCCGTTCCGGAGCGAGCGGATGCCCGGAAGAAGACACGTCGGGACCGACCGCTGGCCCGGCTCGGCGACGGCGCGCTCAGCTTCTTCGAGACCACCGGCGGTCTGGTGCGGTTCATCGGGATGGTCTTTCTCTCCTTCCTGCGGCTCCTGGTCGGGCGGGCGAGGGTTCGCGGCCGTGATTTCTGGCTGTTCGTGCAGGACGCCGGCGCCGATGCTCTGCCGATCGTTTCGCTGATATCGTTCCTGATCGGGGTGATCCTCGCCTTCATCGGGGCGCTTCAGCTCAGGCAATTCGGAGCGCTCGTCTGGACGGCCAACATCGTGGCGATCGGCATGGTCCGGTATCTGGGTCCGATGATGGCGGCAATCATCATGGCGGGCCGCACCGGCGCCGCCTACGCGGCGCAGCTCGGAACGATGACCGTGAACGAAGAGATCGACGCGCTGCGGACGCTGGGGATATCCCCGATCGACTTCCTCGTGCTTCCGCGCATTCTGGCCCTCATCCTCATGCTGCCGCTTCTCACCCTCTACGCCGACTTCGTCGGCATGCTGGGAGGGGCGGTGATCGGGACGCTCGCCTTCGGCCTCGGCGCGCAGGAGTACATGAGTCAGACGCAAAGCATCCTGACGATGAAGGATTTCCTGTCCGGCCTGAACATGGCGGCCAGCTACGGCGTCCTGATCGCGATCGCGGGTTGCTTCCAGGGCATGAGCTCCGGCCGCAGCGCCGCAGCGGTCGGCGAGGCCACGACGAAGGCCGTCGTGATGGGGATCGTGCTCATCGTGCTCGCGACGGCTTTCTGGACGGTGCTGTATGACATCCTCGGCATTTAGATGACATCCTCGGCATCCAGCCCGAACCACATCGTGGTGAGGGACCTCACCCTCGCCTACGGAGAGACGGTCATCCAGCGGGATGTGCGCTTCGAGGTGCCGCGCGGGCGCATCTTCGTCATCATGGGCGGCAGCGGCTGCGGAAAGAGCACGCTTCTGCGCGCCATGATCGGTCTGCTGGAGCCGGCGGGCGGCGAGGTGCTGTACGACGGGACGAGCTTCTGGGGCGCGGACCCCGCCGAGCGGGAGTCGATGACCCGACACTTCGGCATCTCCTATCAGTCCGGAGCTCTTTGGAGCTCGATGACGCTGGCCGAGAACGTCTCGCTGCCGCTCGAGGAGTATACCGCTCTCGACGGAGACGAGATCGCCCGAATCGCGTCGCTCAAGCTGGCGCTCATGGGCCTCGCCGGGTTCGAAGAGTACTATCCCGCGGAGATAAGCGGAGGGATGAGGAAGCGGGCGGCGCTCGCGCGGGCGACGGCCCTGGATCCGGAGATCCTCTTCTTCGATGAGCCGTCGGCCGGTCTGGACCCGATCAGCTCGGAGCGGCTGGACGAGCTGATCCTGGAACTTCGCGACAGTATGGGCATGACGATCGTGGTTGTGACCCACGAGCTCGCCAGTATCTTCACGATCGCCGACGACTCCATCTTGCTGGACGCGCAGTCGAAGACGATGATCGCACGGGGAAAGCCTTCCGACCTCCTGGAAGGATCGAGCGACCCTCGCGTCGTCGAGTTCCTCTCCCGCGGCCGGAAGGGAGGCGGCGCCGAACTCGGGCCGCGGGGCGATGGAACGGCTGAAGGGTGATGGATCGGAGGCGATGATTTGAGCAGGAGAGCGAACCCGACGCTGGTAGGCGTCTTCGTGCTCGGCGCGATCGCGCTCATCATCTCGGTGATCGTGGTTTACGGCTCGGGCTGGTTTGAGAAGCGATACACGTTCGTTCTGGACTTCGAGACAACGCTGGAAGGACTCGTACCGGGATCTCCGGTCAAGTTCCGGGGGATCACGGTCGGCTCCGTCTCGCGGATCGCCATGCGATATGCGGATGATGGCCGCACCATTCAAACTCCGGTGTACATCCAGCTCACGGAAGGGCAGGTCAAAGGCGGCGGACGGGCTCTCGACGACCCGGACGAGTGGATCGAGGACTGGATCCAGCGCGGTCTCCGGGCGGAGCTCAAGTCCCTGAGCTTCGTGACCGGCCAACTCGCCATTGACCTCGTGGTGCGACCCGAGGTTCCGGTTCGGTTCACGAACCCGGACCCGCGATATGTGGAGATCCCGACCACGGTCTCGGCGTTCGCCGAGTTCACCGAATCCCTGGAGAACATCCGCCTCGATGACTTCATGTCGAACCTGAACGGCGTGCTTTCAGACGTTCGCCAGCTGATCGACACACTGCCGCTCGCCTCCACTCTCGACTCCATGCAGGTCGCAATCAGCGATCTGCGCCGCTTCATCAACAACCTCGACGCTCGCACCGGGACTCTCATGAGCTCCACGGACGAAACGCTCGCCGCCTTCAGGCGGGCTGCCGAGAGCATGGAGCCGGTGATGGGGGAAGCGGAGGAGCTGTTGAAAAGCACGAGGCAGATGGAGGGACCGCTGGCCGAGCAGCTCATCGAGACGCTCGACGAGCTCGGCCGGGCCGCTCGAGCCATGAGGATCCTCGCCGAGTACGTCGAGCGAAACCCGAACGCGATCATCTTCGGGAAGGGAAAGCCTGAAGATACCGAAAAGCCCGAAGAAACGGAGGCTAACGACCCATGAAGCGGCGACCGTCGAT
>JAUWDL010000405.1 GCA_030608825.1 Gemmatimonadales bacterium | reverse complement strand
GTAGGTATTGCTGCTCGATCACGCCCGCGAAAGGGGCATCCCGCTCCGGGTCGTGCGCGGGGTGCTCCGGATCCGTCGTGTGCCACAAAACGTGTGATACCTGGTCGATGAAACCGAAGTAGTAGAAGAGCAGTCCGGCCTCGAAGTCGCCCAGCAGGTGCTCGTACATCCTCTCGAACTCCTCCGCGACCAGCTCCGCCTGATCGACGAACTCCGCCTGGTCCAGAACGTCCGACGTGAGGGCTTTGGTGTCCTCCGGCATGCCCTGGGTGTAGTAGGGTCCGACCGCGCGAGCGAGATCCGCCGAGAAACCCCTGGGCGTCGAGATCGGCATCGCTGGGTCGAGCGGGTCCAGGTTGACCGGAGTCGCGTAGAGCTCGAACTCCGGCCGAACGCTCTTGAGGAAGAATCGGCTCTCGCCCTTGATCCTCTGGAACGGCAGCAGCTTGAAGCCCACCGGCATCCAGGGGCTCCACTCGCCCTCACGCAGGATCACCTCCCGGTCGCCGAGGACGAGCTTCGCTACCGGCCGCTCCGGATCCACGTGCACGACGAACTCCGCTCGCGTCGGCTCCTCGTCGACCCGGAAGGGGTTGGGCGGTCCGACGAGGCTCGCGTGCACGACGCCGTCTTCCACTTCGACCGGATACACGTTTCCGCCCGAGGGATCTCCTCCGATACGCTCGGCGGAGGTCGTGTAGTAGGAGAAGATACCGTAGGTGCCGAGGATATCGGGCGTGCCCATACCACTGAGCTCCCGTGCGGCCGAACCTGAGGGCGGAAAATTCGCCGGCATCCGGATGATCCAGGTCGGCACTCCCGCCCGCTCGAGCACCTCCCAGAACGGCGTTCCGCGCCGCAGGAGCTCCACGTTTCCGCCGCTCAGGGGGATCTGCCAGGAGCCGATCCGGATGGCCCGACCCGCCGCCTCGGTGCGAGAGGTCGACAGGTAGGGAAGCATCGTCGCCGGCTCACGGTGGATGAAGTCGAAGATGCCATGCCCCCCGGCGTCCAATCCGGTGATGAAGTCGGACCAGGCTACGGGGCTCTGAGGCGGAATGGATGTCTGTAGCGGCGAGAAGCCTCCCATCTCGGCGAGCCGGGCCATATTGGGCAGCCGGCCCTCTTCGATCAGCCGGCCGGTAAGGGCGTGGTCCATCCCATCGAAGCCGAGCACCACCACGCGCTTGCCGACGGGTCGGCTATCTCCGGAGCAACCTGTCGCGAGCAGGGCCAAGGCGAGCGACCAGCCTTTCATCGCTCTTCCGCATCCGCCGGAGAACCCTCCGAAAACAGCACCTTGCCGTCCATGTAGGACGGCGGTTGGATGCCGAAGAGCCAGAGGGCGCTCGGCGCGACATCGATCAGAGCGGGATCGTCGCAGTCGATCGAACGGTCGGAGAAGAAAACACCCGGCACAAGCCGGGGGTCTATTCCGTGGTCTCCGCTCCAGGGCTTAACGTTGTCCGTGAAGATGGGGCCCGCCACCACTCCGGTCGCACCGTCCCACGAAATCCGGTAGCCGACGTTGTACCCGATCAGCATGTCCGGCCCGTTCTTTAGGTAGGGCCCGGAGTAGAGAGAGGTGGTATCGAACGCCTCTTGAATCGCGGTCTCTCCTCTCTCTTCATCGAACAGGCCGCTGAGCTTGCCGATCAGTTCCGCCTTGAGAGCCTCCGCTTCTTCGCCCGCCTTGACGATCCCCTTCCCCTCGCGGCCCTTGACGTTGAGGAAGAGGCCCGTGAGGCCCAGGGCGTAGGCCCGGGTGCGCGACCAGTCCACATCTCGCAGCCACTCCTCGGTGCCGTCGCCCCCGTCCTTCAACGCGAGGTAGCCGTTGGCGCTTAGCCAGGCGTTCAGATTGACTCCTCGGCGAAACGAGGCGAACCCGTGGTCGGAAAGGACCATGAGCACGTCCCCGTCACCGAGCCGCTCTCGTATGCGGCCCACCAGGGCGTCGTTGTGCTCGTAGAGGTCGGCGATCGCGTCTCGCTCCGGCGCCTCGGCCCCGTTCCTGGCGGCCGGATGGTCGGGCTCGAGGTACCGCCAGAACATGTGCTGGATGCGGTCGGTCGCATCGAAGACGCAAACCAGTGCGCCGCGGCGGAGCTTATCCAACGCAGCGAAGAACATCTTCTCCCGCTCGCGATCGATGTCGTACGTGAGTCGCAGGAAGGTCCGGTCGTCGATCACGCCCTCGTTCAGCGCCCATGTGTCCTCGGCAAGGCCCAGCGTGGCATACTTGCCCAGCTTCTTGGCCAGATAGACGGAATAGTAGGACGGGTGCGAGATCGGCATCGCGGGCTTCTCTGGATCGATGTTGATCGGCGTCGCGTAGAGCGAGAAGTGTTCGCCTATCTCCGTGACCATCATCCGACAGATCCCGCGGACCTTGATTCCCGGTGCAGCCCTGAAGCTCAGCTCGATCCAGTCGGAGAGCTCGCCCACGGCCAGCTCCAGCGTCCGGCCGTTCACGTGGAGCCGGGCCGCACGATTCTGTCGGTCCAGGTC
>JAUWDL010000334.1 GCA_030608825.1 Gemmatimonadales bacterium | reverse complement strand
ACGATCCGCGGACCCCAAGCCGGCCCGTAGTCGACTCCATCCGCGTACTCCTGCGCGACCACGTCCAGGTGCGGGGCGATGCGCTCCAGCTCGAGCGCCATCTCCGCGACGTCGTGCTGCGCCTCGGCATGGTGGACCATGCCGCGCGGCACGGCCAGGGAAGCCTTCCCCTTGAGCTGTGCGACGACGATGTCGAAGACCCGCTGCGCCAGGCCGAGGTAGATGTTACCGAAGGCGATCAGCGCCCAGGCGAAGATCCCGAGCACGAAGAGATCCATGCCGGCGAAGCCGGTAGGAACCACGCGCGCGATGTGCTCGTCCGGCACGAACACCCCATCCAGGATCGTGTCGTCGGAGCGTGTGGCCCGCATGCCGAGCACGCCATCCCATGTCGACTTGTACGACGCCCCTTCCGTGTCGCGCGGGAAGAAGGCGTGGACGACCCTCGGGCCGTCGGCCGCGTCCGCGTCCATCCCGTGGATCCCCAGCCAGGTCCAGGCCGGCCCCATGCTGCCGAAGGACTTGCGGCCCGTGAACCGGTAGCCGCCGTCGACCCGCTCGGCCTTGGTGCTGGAGTAGAGCACGGGGACATCGTTCCCCGTTTCCGCGTGACCGGCCGCATAAATCTCACCCTCCGCAGCCCCCTTCAGCAGCCACTCGAGCGAGGTGTCGCCGGACCGCCAGATGTCCGCGATCAGGCCGGTCCAATACAGGTGCATGTTGCTGGCGAGCGCGGTGGCGGGCGCGTAATAGGCCAGCCGGCGCTGCTCCTGGCAGACCTCGGCCAGGTTCATGCCCAGGCCGCCGAGCTCCGTCGGGACGGCAATCAGGTAGTAGCCGGCTTCCTCGAGCTCATCAAAATCTTCCTGGAAAAAGCGGTTCTCCTGATCATAGCCGGGAGCGCGCTCCCAGAACCGCTCCAACATGTCGTCGGTGAGAACGCTATTCGCGGGCGTATCGGTCACTAGGGGCATCGATCCTCCTTCCATTGCGTGGCGTGTCGGACACCGCCGCGCTTACTCTTCCACGAAGGCGATCACGCGGCAGAACGCCGCCTCGCCTCCCTTGAACTTCCACGGAAACACGCCGATCGTCAGACGGCGGTTCTGCAGCTCCGGCGCGCCGATCTCGCCGCCGAGGTTCTCCGCGTGCATGCACTCGTGCGTGAAGAGAGCGTTGTGGGTCAGCTGGTAGTGCTCCTCCGGGAACAGCTCGTCGAGCTTTTCCTTCCCTCCGAACTTGCGCTCGCAGAGAGCCCGGACCCGGTCGCAGTGCCCGAACGTGCCCTTCCCCAGGAATCGTCCTATGGGGAGGTTCATCGGATGGTCCGTCGAGACGACGTCGACCGACCAGATCTTGATCTCCTTCTCGAGCAGCCAGGGGACCATGTCGGGGTGGGCGCCCGGATGAAGGTGGATGTAACGCTCCTCGTTGGGCGTCTCCCCGAACTGGGCGAAGCGGTGCCAGCCCGTGTTCAGCACCAGGAGATCGCCGTTCCTGACCTCGACACGCTCCTCGATCATCTCGGGCGTGTACGCCCCGCAATCGTCCATCTCGTCGCTCAGATCCACGATCACCCCGGGCCCGTAAAGCCACTCGAGCGGGATCTGGTCGATCGTCATCCCGCCGGTCACGAAATGCCTCGGTGCATCGAGGTGCGTGCCGATGTGGTTCGAGGTCATGATGTACTGCGCGTTCACGCCGTGCTCGGATTTCCGTTTTATGTACTTGACCTCGAACGGCGGATAATAGGGCCAGAAAGGGACGTCCGCGTTCAGCGGCTGCGACAGGTCGTACAGCTTCATTCGTCCTCCTGTATATCGTTGTCTGGTTGGCTGTTACATATTTTCATCTGAAGTTACATCGTGGCAGGCGGCTGGAGCCCCGCGAACAGGTTGTTCAGCGACTCGGCGAGCGTCGGGTGAGCGAAGATCGCATCCCGCAGCGCGGTGAACGGCAGGTCGCCCATCATCGCGATCTGCATCATCGACATGAGCTCGCCACCCTCCATCCCGACGACGGCACACCCGAGGATCCGGCCGCTCTCCGCGTCCACGATCGCCTTCATGAACCCTCGGCTCTCGTCGGACTCGAGCGCCCGGGCCACATGCGCCATCGGCATCTTGGCGACGAGGACATCCAGACCCTCGTCGAGCGCCTCTTTCTCGGTGATGCCCACGCGGCCGAACTGGGGGTCCGTGTACAGGGTGAACGGGACCAGCCGTCCCCGCGTCGTCATATCCGCCCCGTCGAGGAGGTTCGCCGCCAGTATCCGGTAGTCGTCGTAGGAGATGTGCGTAAAGGCCGGGCCGCCGGTCACGTCGCCCATCGCGTAGATACCCGGCACACTCGTCTCCAGGCGATCATTCACGAGAATATATCCACGCGAGCCTACCTTCACGCCCGCCTTCTCCAGCTTCAGGCTCTCGGTATTCGGGCGGCGCCCCGCGGCCAGCAGAAGGTGGGAGCCCAAAAGGGTGTGCGCACCCTGGCCGTCTCGGACGTCGAGCTGGATGGTCCCGCCGACGGATCGGACCCTTTCGAGCTTCGAGCCCAGGGAGAGCGCCAGGCCATCCTCCTCCAGGATGCGGGCGATCTCCTTCGAAACGTCTTCATCCTCGCGGTGGAGGAGACGATCGTTGCGGTCGACCACCGTCACCCTGGCTCCGAAGCGGCGAAACATCTGGCCGAACTCGAGACCGATGTAGCCTCCGCCCACGACGAGGAGGTGCTCCGGCACCTCATCCAGTTCCATAACGCTCGTCGAGTCCAGGTAGTCGACCGACTCCAGCCCCGGGAGGCTCGGGATCGCCGGCCTGAGGCCCGTGTTGATGAAGATCCG
>JAUWDL010000119.1 GCA_030608825.1 Gemmatimonadales bacterium | reverse complement strand
AAAACGGCCGTATCGATTCCCTTCAGGAAGCCGCGCAGCTCCCGGGCGGATCGCACGGGAATCAACTCGATTCGCTCTTCGTAGGCGATCGCCTCCATAGATTGATCAGTCAAGCGTATGTCAATCACCCGGCGGCCTCGGCCCTTGACCGTCGTTCGCGCGCCGACCGATACTGCCGAGCCTGACGCTGGGCACGACCATCTTCTCCCTTGCTGACCAGGCCTGCTCATGACCGAAACCGCCTCCACGGACAGCTCGCTGAAGCCGCCGCCACCCGCGCCGTACCGCTGGATCGTTCTGGTGGTGATCAGCCTGGCGATGTTCGGCAACTATTACGTCTACGACGCCGTCAGCCCTATCGCGGACCTGCTCAAGGAGCAGCTGGGCTTCTCGGACAGAAACATCGGGCTGCTGAACGCCATCTACAGCTTCCCGAACATCGTGATGGTGCTCATCGGCGGGATCATCATCGACCGGATCGGCGTCAAGAAGGCGACGCTGCTCTTCGGCGTTCTGTGCTTCGTCGGTGCCGTCGTCACGGCCGTCAGCGGCTCTCTGGCCTCGATGGCGACCGGCCGGCTCATCTTCGGCCTCGGAGCCGAATCGCTCATCGTCTCCGTCACTACCGCGATCGCGAAGTGGTTCAAGGGGAAGGAGCTTTCCTTTGCGTTCGGCGTGAACCTGACGATCGCGAGGCTCGGTTCGTTCCTGGCGCTCAACTCTCCGACGTGGGCACGACCCGCGTTCGAGAACTGGCAGTGGCCTCTGCTCATCTCCGTCGCCTTCGGGACGTTCTGCATCATCGGGCCGATGATCTACTGGCTGATGGAGAATCGGGCGGAGAAGGCGTACCACCTCGGAGAGGCGGAGGAGACCGAGAAGATGGTCTTCTCCGATCTCTTCAGGTTCCCCAGATCGTATGTCTACGTCGTGCTGCTGTGTGTGACTTTCTACTCGGCGATCTTCCCCTTCCAGACGTTCGCCGTGAAGTTCTTCATCGAGGCACACGGCACGACGCGGGAGTTTGGCGGCTTCCTCTCGAGCATGATCACGCTTTTCGCGATGATCTTCACGCCGATCTTCGGCTACATGGTGGACCGCGTGGGCAAGCGAGCCCTCTTCATGATGTGGGGGTCGCTGCTCCTCGTGCCGGTCTACCTGATGATGGCCTACACGAGCGTCGATCTCCGCATCCCGATGGCGATGATGGGCATCGCCTTCTCTCTCGTTCCCGCGGTGATGTGGCCGGCCGTGGCCTATCTCGTCGATGAGAACAGGCTGGGCACGGCGTACGGCTTGATGACGATGATCCAGAACATCGGGCTCTTCGGCTTCAACCTCCTCATCGGCTGGGCCAACGACTACTCGGGCGCGAGCGTGGGTAATCCCGGTGGCTATGCGCTCGGCATGTGGATCTTCTCCACGCTGGGCTTCCTCGGGTTCTTCTTCGCTTGGCTGCTCAGACGACGGGAGACCGGCCCGGATGCGCACGGCCTTGAGACGATCACGATCCGATCGACGGAGGAGGCGGAGCGTCAGAGCCAGGGGTAACGGAAGGCTGAACCGAGAGTAGGAGCAGGACCATCGTTCCGCGATTCACCAAAGGGCAGGCCAGAGAGCTGGCCGAGCGCCACTACGGACTCGCCGCCGAGGCGCGTGAGCTGCCGAGCGAGCTGGACCAGAACTTCCGCCTGACGGCCGGTGATGCGGAGGAGTACGTCCTCAGGATCGTGCGCTCGGAGGCCGATCCGGCGTTTGTAGAAGCTCAGGTGGAGGTGCTTCGCTACCTGGCGGACCCGCTCTCCAGAGCGCCCGTGGGCGGGTCGGGGAGCCGGTCGGGGAGCCGGTCGGCCGAGCCCAGCCTCCCGACACCCGAGGTGGTTCTCTCGCTGGATGGAGCGGCCATTCAGGAAGTGCGGACGGGCGCCGAGAGCTACCTCGTGTGGCTGGTTCGCTTTCTCGAGGGGAGGCCGCTGGCGGAGGCACGGCCGCGTAGCCCGGAGCTCCTGCGTTCCTTCGGGCGCGCGTTGGGCGAGCTGGACCTGCGGCTCGCCGCCTTCTCGCACGCCGCGGTGCATCGCGATCTGCGTTGGGATCTTCGGAACGCGCCAGCGGCGCGCCCGCTCCTGGAGCACGTCGAAGCTCCCGCTCGAAGGGAGCTCGTGACGGCTCACCTGGACCGTGCGGAAGAGGAGGTGCTTCCGCGCCTACGGGAAACGAGGGCCCAGGTCATCCACAACGACGCCAATGATCACAACGTTCTGGTCGATACGTCGGGGACGGCGCTCACCGGCATTCTCGACTTCGGTGACATGGTGCACACCCACCTGGTGTGCGAGCCGGCGGTAGCCATGGCCTACCTGATGATGAACGACTCCGACCCGATCTCGGCAGCGCGGCGTTTCCTGACGGGCTATCACAGCGCCTGCCCGCTGACGGAGGCGGAGATCCTCCTTCTTCCGGACCTGATCATCACCAGATTGTGCGTGAGCGTCGTCCTTTCCGCTCATGCCAGGCGGAGCCGGCCCGAGAACGCCTACCTCACCGTCAGCGAGGCTCCTGCCTGGCGTCTGCTGGATCTCCTGAGAACGCTCGACGGCGACGAGATAGCTGCGGAGCTGGCGGGCGCGTGCGTGCGATCGGACGCATGAAGCCGGAAGAGATCCTCCAGCTCAGGGAGCGCTACCTCGGGCGGGCGCTGAGCATCTCGTACCGGGAGCCGCTCAAGATCGTCCGCGGCGAGGGGCAGTATCTCTTCGATGAAGAGGGACGCGCGTACCTGGATTGCGTCAACAACGTCTGCCACATCGGGCACTGCCATCCCAGGGTGGTGGACGCGGCCGCCGGCCAGATGGCGACCCTCAACACGAACACCCGGTACCTGCACGACCACCTGGTCGAGTACGCACTGCGCCTCGCGGAAACGATGCCCGGGGATCTCGAGGTCTGCTTCTTCGTCTGCTCCGGGAGCGAGGCGAACGAGCTCGCCTTGAGGTTGGCGCGTTCCGCCACCGGTCGTCGGGACGTGATCGTCGTGGAGGGCGCATACCACGGGAACACGACGGGGCTGATCGAGATCAGTCCCTACAAGTTCGAGGGGCCCGGTGGAGAGGGAAGACCTGCGCACGTGCGGGTAGCGCCGATGCCCGACGGCTACCGGGGCACGTACCGTTACGGGGATCCCGAGAGCGCCACGAGGTATGCGGCCGCTGTGGCGGATGAGATCGCCGGAGCGCGCGCCGACGGACGGGAGATCGCCGCGTTCTTCTGCGAGTCGATGCTCGGCTGTGCCGGCCAGATCGTTCTTCCCGACGGCTACCTTCACGAAGCCTACGAGCACGTCCGGAAGGCGGGCGGCGTGTGCGTAGCGGACGAGGTGCAGGTGGGCTTCGGCCGCGTGGGCTCCCACTTCTGGGCGTTCGAGACGCAAGGGGTCGTGCCGGACATCGTCACCCTCGGCAAGCCGATCGGGAACGGCCATCCCATCGGCGCCGTGGTCACGACCCGGAGGGTCGCCGAGGCGGCCCATACCGGGATGGAGTACTTCAACACATTCGGCGGCAACCCGGTCTCCTGCGCCGTCGCCCTGGCGGTCCTCGACGTGATCGAGGAAGGGGGCCTGCAGGCGCGTGCGGCCGAGGTCGGCGCTCATCTGAAGTCGAGCCTCGTGTCGCTCGCCAAGCGGCATCCCATGATCGGCGACGTGCGCGGCCTGGGCCTCTTTCTGGGCATCGAGCTCGTGCGTGAGGCGGAGTCGCTCACGCCGGCCACACGAGAAGCGGCGGAGGCGGTCGAGCTGATGAAGGACCGGGGCGTTCTGCTGAGCACCGATGGCCCCTTAAAGAACGTCATCAAGATCAAGCCGCCGCTCGTCTTCACCTGGGAAAACGCGGATGAGCTCGTGGCTGGACTAGACGAAGTGCTGGGCGAGATCGAGCAGAAGGCGGAGATGTAGGGGTTCTCCGGACACGTCGCGGCGGTGATCTCCCGCTAGCGGCACCGGGCCAGAACCTTAGCCTGGATGGGTGTGCGGCCAGCTCTTCCCGTTGGCAATCCGGTGGAGGAGGCGATGGAGCGGCGAGCTTTCGTAAAGGCAACGGCCGGACTGGCCGGCGTGGCGATCACGACGCCACTCGTGGACGCTGCGGGGCTGATCGACCTGCCGATCGAGCGGCCTCGGGTCGATCTCGCGAGCAGGCCGCGCCCCACCGCGCGAGTGGCCTTCGTCAGGACTCGGGACCGGGCCGCGGGCGTTCGCCAAGCGCTGGAGCTGCTCGAGCTCGACTCGGCACGGGGAAAAGACCTCTTTCTCAAGCCGAACTTCAACAGCCACCACGGTGGCCCCGGCTCGACGCACAACGACACGCTGGCAGCCCTTGTGGAGCACTTTCGGGCGACGGGCGCCGGCCGGATCACGGTCGGGGACCGCAGCGGAATGGGCGACACCCGCGGCGTGATGGAGCGCAAGTCAACCTTCCGCATGGGCGACGAGCTCGGTTTCGACACGGTCGTGTTCGATGAGCTGGACGAGTCTGACTGGCTGGTCGTGAACCCGCCCGGAAGCCACTGGCGACAGGGCTTCGCGCTACCACGTCCGGTCCTGGAAGCCGACGGGGTGGTCCAGGCCTGCTGCCTCAAGACCCACCAATTCGGCGGGCACTTCACCCTGTCGCTCAAGAACTCCGTGGGCCTCGCCGCGAAGCGGGTGCCCGGCGATCCGTATAATTACATGAAGGAGCTGCACGGGTCTTCCGACCAGAGGCGGATGATCGCCGAGATCAACGCCGAGTACGTGCCCGACCTCGTTCTGCTGGATGGCGTGGAGGCCTTCGTCGACGGAGGGCCGCACGAGGGAAGCCGTGTCGACAGTGAAGTCGTGCTGGCGAGCAGCGACCGGGTCGCGTTGGATGCTGTCGGCGTAGCGATCCTGCGCTACTTCGGCACGACGCCGGAGGTGAGCCGCGGGACCATCTTCGAGCAGGAGCAGATCGCGCGGGCGGTCGAGCTCGGGCTGGGCGTCGACGGCCCCGAGGGGATCGAGCTGGTCACCGGCGATGCCGAGAGCCGGGCGTATGCCGACCGAGTCCGCGAGGTGTTGCTGGAGGCGTAGCTTTGGCTGGCGAAGCGCGCGTCGGTCGCTCAGTCCCCATCCAGGAGTGCGTGAAAGCGCGGGTCGTCGCGCAGGGAATCCAGGTCGGGATCGTTCCGGATCCAATCGGGATGGGCGAAGCCCGCTCGGGAGGCCTTCTCGAGACTGGAGATCGCACGGTCCGCTTCTCCCTCCAGCGCATACAAACAGGCCACGTTGTAGCAGACGGCCGCATCTTCCGGGTCCACCTCCTCTGCTCTCTCGGCGAACTCGAGGCCGAGTTC
>JAUWDL010000024.1 GCA_030608825.1 Gemmatimonadales bacterium | reverse complement strand
TGGGTCAGACGATCTTCTACGTGTGGGTGAGCTACACGCTTCTCGTCACCATGGCCCAGTGGGTCCTGAGGTTCTTCGACTTCGCGGCCGCCTTCTCGCTCGGCGTCTTCCAGTTCGCGGCGATCGGGTGGATCGGGCCGGATACGCCCCGGAACTTCCTTATCATGATCGTGATCGGCTTCCTGGCCGGCTCCTGGATCTCATGGTCCAACACCGGCGCGGCTGCCCGCCGCCCCGAGAACGCCGAGGTCATGGCCGGATTTCCCCACAAGCTCGTGGCGGGCATGCTGGGAGTCGTCGGCCTGCTGGGAGTTGTCGGCGTGCTCGCAGGCGCCGGCGAGCCGGGTCGCGATCCGCTCGCCATTCTTTTGTTGGCCGCGTGCAACGCCGTTCTGTTACTGGCGCTGCTGGCCTGGTTCTACTGGTGGCGACGAGTCGTGAGGCTGTAGGCGCGTGACCAGAGCTCACTGATCGGCGAAGTAACGCTCGACGTAGAACTTCCGCGCCAGATAGTACTCCCTCCAGCCCGGCCGAAACTCATCCAGCAGCAGTCCCTCGACGGCACCGATCGGGTAGAAGAAGACACGCCTGAGCTCGGGCAGCCCCCGCTCCAGCTCACTCCGCACCGTTTCCCGCAGCTCCTCAGCGGCGTCGGAGTACGGCATGAAGTCCGGCAGCGCCTCGAACTGTTCCGACGGCACGTACTCGGTTCCGGCCCGGGCTGCCACGACGAGCTGCGTGTACCGGGCCATGCCTTCCTGCCAGATCTGGAACGACAGGTACCGGTACTCCTTCTCGGTGAGTGCCTCCTGCAGCCGATCTCGCTGCGCCAGGTAATCACCCAGGATCTCGCTGGACGACGGGGATCCGATCGAATCCAGCGCTAGCCTGGCAGCTCGCGCGAGCTTCTCCAGGGCAGCGGCCACTTTCGGGGAGTCGTACGGAAACGGGTAGTCGAGCATCCACATTCCGCTCTCGTCCCCGCCGCTCAATTCGAGCCCGTTCGTCGCCGGATAGTAGTCGGCGTCCGACATCTGGAGCTGATGGAAGTGTTCGTGCAGCGCCGTGAGCACCCATTGGGTGGACGAGAGCCCGGTCTCCTCGGGTGTCCCGATCACCAGCGTCGGCAAGCCTGACACCGCCGGAAAGGTCGCCAACAGGCCCGGCTCGAAGACTCGCGGACGAACGAGCACCTCTTCGTCGAGGAGAGCATCGCGACCCAGCGACTCGAAATCGTCGGAAGGATGGGGGTGCCGGATGAGGAATTCATGCTCCGACGTCACGAGCAGAACGGCGAACGGAACCTCCGACCAACCGGGCCACAGCTGCTCGACCTCGTCGGCGAGGCGAAACGCCTCCGCGATTCGGACGCGGTCGGCATAGGCCACCTCCTGGGCGTGAATGAACCGAGGAAGGACCAAAGAGCAGGAAACCAGCGCAACGAGTAACCGCATGTAACCGATCATGGCACGAGCAGTATGAGCCGTCGCGAGTTGCCGGGCCAGCCACTCGGTCCGGAGATTGGAACAGGTGGTGAAGGTGACGTAACCCGACCTCGGGAGAGTGGACGTGGCAAACGCGATCGGCATCGGAGGCGTGTTCTTCAAGTGCGGCGACAAGAAGGGGCTGGGGGCCTGGTACGCGGAGCACCTCGGCCTCGAGATCGATGATTACGGCACCGTCGGGTTCGACGTGAGCCGTCTTCCGCGGACGGCCTTCTGCGTCTGGGGACCGTTCGAGGACTCCACGACCTACTTCGCTCCCTCCGATAAGCCGTTCATGATCAACCTCGTTGTGGACGATCTCGATGGTGCGCTGGAACAGGTGGAGCAGGGAGGCGCAGAGGTCGTGGGTGAGATCGAGGAATACGACTTCGGCCGCTTCGGCTGGTTCATCGATCCCGCGGGAACGAAGATCGAGCTCTGGCAGCCCCCCGCTGCAGAGCCGGAAGGCGCCTGACCCGGGCTGGGGCGGCTGGCCCGAGCCGGCGGAGTCCGGTATTTCTGGAGTCGGAAGAGGGCCGGGCATTCGAGGCGGCGGCGCGCGAACAAGGAGACGGAGAGGAACGATGAAGACCTTCGGCGGCGTGGTCCTCGGCTACCTCATGATGGTCGCCTTCGTCTTCCTCTCCTTTTCGATTGCCTACCGCATCATGGGCGCGGACAGGGCCTTCCAGCCCGGCGTCTATGACGTCACCAGCCTGTGGATCATAACGAGCTTCATGCTCGGGCTGGCCGGGGCAATTCTGGGCGGGTACGTGTGTGAGGCGATCGCCCGCGATGAGAGAGCGCCCAAGCTGCTGGCGGTCCTGGTTCTTCTCCTCGGCTTCGCCTTCGCCGTCCCGGTCCTCACCACCACCTCGCCGTCGGCGCCACGCGAGGGGGATGTCAGCAACAGCGTCGCGATGCAGAACGCCCAGCAACCCCCCTGGGTGGCGCTGCTGAACCCGCTGTTCGGCGCCATCGGCGTGTTGATCGGAGCCGGGGTGAAGAGTGGTCGCGCCGAGCCCTCTTCCGACCCCGCCGCATAGGGCTGCCACCGGTGGTGAGCCCGCTCCGTACGGACTAGCTTGGCAGGGCGCCGCCCCTCGGGGGCGGCGCGTTCGCTTTCCACACGACGGACCCGATTCCCGGCCAGCGCGACTTGGGAGGGCAGGACCGACATGAGCTTCGATCTCAGCCAGCATGGCATCACCGTCGAGGACGTGCGCCGCAATCCGCCTCCGGCGGCGTTGTACGAGTCAGCGATCAGGCGCGAGGAGGATTCGGCCATCGCGGCCAACGGCGCCCTCGTGGCCTACTCGGGTAAGAAGACCGGCCGTTCTCCGATGGACAAGCATCTGGTCAAGCACGTCGACTCGGAGGGTGAGGTCTGGTGGGGGCGCGTCAACTTCCCGATCGAGCCTGAGCTGTTCAAGCTCAACCGGGAGCGAGCGCGAGACCTTCTCAATCTCTGCGATCCGGTCTTCTGCATCGACGGCTTCGCCGGGTGGGATCCCAAGTACCGGATCAAGGTGCGAATCATCTGCTCGCGCCCGTACCATGCCCTCTTCATGCACGACATGCTCATCCGGCCGACCACGGAGGAGCTGGAGAGCTTCGGGGATCCGGACTACGTCATCTACAACGCCGGCCAGTTTCCAGCCGCCCACGAGACCACCGGACTCTCGCCCACCACCGTCGACCTGAGCTTCGAGGACCGTGAGGTGGTGATCCTCGGCACCGAGTACGCCGGGGAGATGAAGAAGGGCGTCTTCACGATCATGAACTACCTGATGCCGAAGCAGGGGGTGCTCTCCATGCATTGCTCCGCGACGGCGGACCCGGAGACCGATCGCTCCTCGCTGCTCTTCGGTCTCTCGGGAACGGGAAAAACGACGCTCTCCGCGGATCCGAAGCGGCTGCTCGTGGGCGATGACGAGCACTGCTGGTCCGACGAGGGGATCTTCAACATCGAGGGTGGCTGCTACGCCAAGACCATCGACCTGTCCATGGAGAAGGAGCCGGACATCTTCCAGGCACTCCGCTTCGGCGCCGTGCTGGAGAACGTCGTCCTGGACGAGTTCCGCAAGGTCGACTACTCGGATGACACGATCACGCAGAACACGCGCGGCGCCTATCCGATCACCTTCATCCAGAACGCCAAGATCCCCTGCGTGGCCGGCCACCCGACGGACATCGTCTTTCTCACCTGTGACGCGTTCGGCGTCCTGCCGCCGGTGAGCAAGCTCACCGAGGCGCAGGCGATGTACCATTTCATCAGTGGGTACACGGCGAAGGTCGCCGGGACCGAGGTCGGCGTCACGGATCCCGAGACGACCTTCTCAGCCTGCTTCGGCGCCCCGTTCCTCGTCTGGCATCCGGCCAGGTACGCGGAGATGCTGGCCGAGAAGATTGAGGAGCACGGGACCGACGTCTGGCTGGTGAACACCGGATGGAGCGGCGGGGCCTACGGAGTCGGCGCGCGAATCAATCTGCCCTACACGCGGGCCATCATCGATGCGATCAACAGCGGCGAGCTGAAGAGCGCGCCCACGGAGCTGGATCCGGTCTTCGGTCTCCAGATGATCACGGAGGTGTCGCACGTCCCGTCGGAGATCCTCAAGCCGCGCGACACCTGGGCGGACAAAGAGGCCTACGACGCGACGGCGCGAAGGCTGGCCGGCCTGTTTCGCGAGA
The DNA here is from genome assembly GCA_030608825.1 of Gemmatimonadales bacterium. Classification (GTDB taxonomy): domain Bacteria; phylum Gemmatimonadota; class Gemmatimonadetes; order Palauibacterales; family Palauibacteraceae. Next base: position 5,562 of record JAUWDL010000024.1, on the reverse strand, counting down.
ACTTCGAGAAGTACGCCGATCACTGCGAACCCGAGGTCTGCGAGGCCGGGCCCGGAGCGCCTGCCGATGAGCTCGTCGATTCCGCCGACTAAAGTCGATTCGCCGACTAGAGGAGATATGGTTGGATAGAGTCAAACGTGCCGACGCCGTGCCTGCCGAGGATGTCTCGGCGGGCACGCACACCTCGCGACAAATCCTCATCGGACCGGAAGAGGCCCCCAACTTCGCGCTGCGGCGCTTCCGCATGGCGCCCGGCGGAGGCATGCCGCCTCACACCAATACGGTGGAGCACGAGCAGTACGTGCTTCGGGGCCGGGCACGGATCGGACTTGGGGACGAGGTCGTCGAGGTGTCGAAGGACGACGTTCTCTTCATCCCGGCGGGCACCCCGCACTGGTATGAAGCCTTGGGGGACGAGCCGTTCGAGTTCCTGTGCGTGGTGCCGAACGCCCCGGACAAGATAGAGATCCTGTAGCGGCACTCCCGCGCTCGCTCCAGACCGGCAGCTAGGGCCGCGGCTCCGGATGTTCGCTCCCGACATCGAGCGCGACCTTCCAGCTGCCGTCCGCCTGGCGCTCCCAGATGGTCACATAGGTGCCGGTGGCGATCACCGAGTCCGGATTCTCCTTGAGGATGGCGCGATAGCGCCCCACCGTGTAGCCCAGATCGGAGCCGGCGCGCGCGGCGGCTCGGGTCGGGCTCCATTCGAGTCGGACCGCCGACAGATAGGGCTCCATCGCCTCCCGGATGGCGGCCTTGCCGGTGATCTCCTCACCGTTGACGACTATCCGCCCGTCGGGCGCGAAGAAGTCGACCCATCCGGCAGCGCCCAGCTCTCCGGTCACCCGGTTGAACGCCTCGTCCGCGGCAAAGATCTGATCGGCATCCGATTCCGCGCCCCGGCCTCCCGCCGTTCCGCTCTGGTTCCCGTCCGACCCCTCCGTCGCAGCCGGCTCACCCGGCCCGCATGCGACCGCGAGCAGGCAGATCAGCGACAGGAGACGGGCCGGTAGCGGGCGTCGCGGACTATGATTCCTCATCGTTCTCTCCTCCACATGCTGGCTCGCCGTCCCGTCACATCTCTGGATGGCGAAGGTGCCAGTCGGTGCGCCGCTGGTACTCCATGGCGAGACCGATCGCCGCCGCCTCGTCCCACGCGCGAGCGGTGAACTGCAGACCGGTCGGGAGGCCGCGCTCGCCGAACCCGTTCGGCACGGTGATCCCGGGGATGCCGGCCGCGTTCGCACCCCCACCGATGGAGGGTCCGCCGAACTCCCCGAAGTACTCGGAGAAACGGGCCTCGATCGGGTTGGCGACCGAGGAGCGCGTGGGCCCGACCATGGCGTCGAAGTCGCGGAGCACCTCGTCCAGCGCTCGCTGGATCTTCAACCGGACCCGCTGCGCGTTGATATAGTCCTTGGCCAGCACCATCTGGCCTCCGTATGGCTTGATCCGGTCCTCAGGTGCGGTGAGCTCGGCTACGCGGCCGCTCTCGACCAGCTCCTCGAACGCGGCCGCCGCTTCCGCACGGATGATCGTGCCGGCGACCGGTCCGTACGGAAGGTCCGGAAGCTCGACCTCCTCGATCTCCGAGTAATCGGCCAGCAGCTCGAGCGCTCGGGCGAAGTTATCGCGCACTCCCGGCTGTTCCTTCTCGCCGGTTCCCTTCAGAACGGCGAGCCGCGGCCGCCGGGGAGAGCTCGGCCGACCGTCCTCCACGTAACGCGAGTCCGTCAGGTCATGGTCGGCCGACGTCCGGTCCCGATCGTCCTTCCCGGCGATCACACTCAGGACGAGCCAGCAGTCCTCGGCGGATCGGCACATCGGTCCGAGCTTGTCCATCGTCCAGGAGAGAGCCATTGCCCCGGCTCGGCTCACCCGTCCGTAGGTGGGCCGCAGGCCCGAGACACCGCAGAACGACGAGGGCGTGACAATCGATCCCCACGTCTCGCTACCGATCGCGAAGCCGATCAGGCCGGCGGCCACCGCCGATCCGGGTCCGCTGGAGGAGCCGCCGCTCCAGGCGCCCGTGTTCCACGGGTTGAGGCCGGGACCGGTGAGCGATGCGTTCGCCTGCTCGTATCCCATCCCACCGGCGAGCTCCACGGAGGCGAGCTTGGCCGTCAGCACGGCCCCGGCAGCGTCCAGACGCTGGACGACGGTCGCGTCCTCGTCGAACGTCTGGTCCTCGTACGGCCTCGCTCCCCAGGTGGTCGGGTGACCGCGCACGGCGATCAGGTCCTTCACCCCGTACGGGATGCCGTGCAACGGCCCCCGGTCCCTGCCGGCCGCGAGCTCCTCATCCGCCTTTCGCGCGGCGTGGATGGCTCGCTCCCTGGTCACCGTCGCCACCGCGTTCAGCCGGGGCCCCAGATCCTCGAGCCGCTCCAGATACGCTTCGGTGAGCTCCACCGAGGTGAACGTCCCCTCCCGCAGACCGCGGCCGAGGTCCGCCACCGTGCCATAGAGGAGATCGCGCCCGAGCCGCGTCGCGATCATGGTCCCTCGCCCCGGTAGGCGCGGAATACGAGACTCGGTTCGTCGGAGTTGGCCAGCGCCACCTCTCGGATACGTGCGCCGGCTCTCAGGCTGCCCACGATCCCCTCGCGGATCTTGGCCAGATCATCCTCCGACAGTCGTTCCCCGTACAGCGTCCGCACATACTCCAGGAGCGCATCCGCACCGGGAGGCTCGTCGGCATCCTGGGCCTCCTGCGAGGTCGGGCCGCCCCTCGCGCCGGGAATCGAGAGGACCGGAACTCCGGCAGCGAGCGGAACCAGCGCGACGGTCCCGGCACGCTTGGCGAATTCGCGACGGGTGAGTGGGCGGGTGGTGGTGCTCTCGTGCATGGTGTAATTACCCTTCGGGAGTGGATGAACCGCCGGAGACGACCCGCCGCCGGCGAGCTGTTCCGGAAGACAAATCATGATGCCGGGGCGCGCTCAGCGGCGACAGGGTCCGCAAGGATGAATCGAGCACAGAGGCAGCGGTGATGAGAGTCCCCAGTTTCGCCATGGAGCGGTGGCAGTCGCATTACGAGCAACGCGTCCGCTACAACCTGTCGGAGAGCGGAGTGCTGCCGTTCTCCCTGGCCGAGCTCTGGGAATGGACCGATCTGGCTCCGGCCGATGTCTCGCTGGGCTACCCGCAGACCAACGGCTCCGACCAGCTGCGGGAGGCTGTCGCCGGGCTGTACCCGGATGCGGGCCCGGAGAACGTGCTGATCACCGCCGGGAGCGCCGAGGCCAACTTCGTGACCCTCTGGCACCTGCTGGAGCCCGGAGACCGCGCGGTGGTGCTCGTTCCGACGTATGGGCAGACGCCGGGCCTGGCCGAGGGGCTCGGGGCGCAGGTCGCGACGTTCGCTCTCGAGGAGAGCCTCTCCTGGCAGCCGTCTCCCGGAGCCGCGGATGCGACGATCACGCCGGACACGCGGCTGGTGGTGGTCACCAACCCCTCGAATCCGACCGGTTCGACGCTGAGCACGGAGGCGATCGACGAGATCGTCTGCGCCTGCGAGCGCAGCGGTGCCTGGCTACTGGCCGACGAGGTCTACGTGGGCGCCGAGGCGGAGGGCGCCGAGACCCCCAGCTTCTGGGGCCGCTACGAGCGGACGCTCGTGACGGGATCGCTATCCAAGGCGTACGGGCTCCCCGGGCTCCGGCTCGGCTGGCTGCTCGGTCCGGCCGAGGAGATGGAGGAGCTGTGGGCCCGCAAGGACTACACGACCGTCTCTGCATCCGCCGTTTCCGATGCCCTCGCGACCCGGGTGCTTCGCCCCGAGACTCGGCGGCGAGTGCTCGCCCGCACCAGGGATATCCTCCTGCGGAACCGTGCGATCGTCGACGACTGGCTGGCCGGCCGCGAAGCGCTCGGCCCCTGGATTCGGCCCCGGGCGGGCGCGATCGGTTTGGTGCCGTACGACGGCGGGGCGAACTCCTCCGAGCTCGCCGAGCATCTTCGGAGAGAATGGAGCGTTCTCGTCGTCCCGGGCGATCACTTCGGACTGGACGGCTTCATCCGCATCGGCTTCGGCGGAGAAGAGGCGGAGCTCGTGGACGCGCTCGCCTGCATCGGCCGGGCCCTGGAGGCCCACGCCGCTCAAAGCGTATCTTGAGCCGCGATGCTCAGACTTCATCCCTACGTTTATCATCGTCCCGCGGTCCTCGACGCGGCGCTGGAGCTGCTGGACCGGCATGCCGGCGACGTCCTTCCGATCGCCGGGGGCACCGATCTGGTGCCCAACATGAAGCACAAGCTTTTCACGCCCGGCCATCTCGTCGCCCTGCGCGGCATCGACGAGCTGAAGGGGATCGAGCTCGTGGATCAACGGCTACGCATCGGCGCGACCGAGTCTCTCCACGCCGTCGCGGGACACCCGGCCATCCTGCAGCACGTGCCCGCTCTGGCCACCGCCTGCTCCGAGGTCTCGAGCCCGCAGCTCCGCCGGATGGGAACGATCGGCGGCAACATCTGCCTGGACACCCGCTGCACCTACTACAACCAGACGCTCTTCTGGAGGAAGGCGCTCGGGTATTGTCTGAAGAAGGACGGCGAGATCTGTCACGTCGTGCCGGGTGGCACGCGCTGCGTCGCCGCCCACTCCGCCGACACGCCCCCCGTGCTCATGACCCTGGATGCGAGCGTCGAGATCGCGGGATCTGCCGGGGTTCGTACGCTCCCCGTATCGAATCTCTTCACCTCGGACGGCATCTGGAATCGGCGGATGGAGCCGAACGAGCTTCTGGTGGCCGTTCACGTCCCCCTGCCGGAACCCGGCCTGCGCATGAGCTTCCAGAAGCTCAGGCCTCGTGCGTCCATCGACTTTCCGCTCCTGAACCTCGCCGTCGCCGTCCGCATGGATGACGAGGGACTCGTGACGGAGCTGAGCATGGCGATCTCGGCCCTCGGCTCCTATCCGAGGCGCGTCGGGAAGGTGGAGGACGCCGCCGTCGGGAACCGCCTCACGCCATCCGTCATCGACGCGGTCGCGGAGCAGGCGTTCCGCCAGTGCCACCCGCTGGAGAACATCATCGTGGACACCGACTGGCGGCGGGCGATGGTGCCGGTGCTGGTCCGGCGCGCCCTCAAGGAGATCGCGGCCTAGGCTACCGCCTGGGCCCGGAGGAACCTGAATGAGCGGGTCTCAGTCGCCGAAGCTGGTCCCAAGGGCACGGGCCGTGGCGATGATGTCGCTGTCGATCGGGACGGTCTTCACCTCTCGCACCGCCTCGTCCAGCGGCACGGCCAGCACGTGAGGCGGATCCAGGGCCACCATGCAGCCGAACTCCCGGTCGGCCACGCAACGGACGGCTGCCGCGCCGAAACGAAGTCCGATGAGGCGGTCGTAGGCCGTGGGCGGTCCGCCGCGTTGAAGGTGCCCCAGTGCCAGGGCGCGCGTCTCCTTTCCGGTTCTCTCCGCGATCTGCTGCGCCAGCCGATCGCCAATGCCGCCGAGTCTCGGCTGCCGTTCCGAGCCGGACGGCACCGTCTTCATCGTCACTTCGCCGCCCAGGGGCTTCGCCCCCTCGGCGACGCAAACGATGCTGAATCGCCTCCCCG